>JBLHWH010000310.1:0-5739 GCA_047628935.1 Halioglobus sp.
AAAAATGCCAATTATAACCATTTCAGTATTCATTCCCAAACGGAAAATGATTCGATAAAACCATTGTAGCCATTTACTTGTATCGAGCTTCAAACCATATCTAACCTTTACTCTTCTTTATTCGGAATAGACAGTAACGTCCCTTGATAAACGGAGTCCAGCCCCGATAGGGCTGGATTCAGTTTTATCTCATGTTATCCTCGGTTACTTTTTTTGTCAACGCTTAATAAGCAACTTTTTAAAAACAATATCTCCATTACTAAATTCTAGTTTTAAGAAGTAAAGTCCTTGATCTAATTCTTTTACATCCATTTGTGCCTCACCTACTATTTTTTGTCTTGTCAAAATTTGACCTTGAATATTATATAGTATTCCTTGATTGATTTCAATATTGTCAATGGATGAAATTGTCACATAATTAGATGCTGGATTTGGATATACTTTTATGTCACTTGTTTCATCAGCTAGCAAGTCTTCTGTAGGCAATACCATTGGCATATCACAATCTTCATCCCCAAAACATCCATGTTCATTGACACGTAACATCCACATGAAGAATCCATCTACATTCGCCTCCCTTCCGAGCATACTTATATCCCCATTTTCATGTTCTATGATATGTCTAATTAAAGGTGAGGCAAGCGGATAGTTTGACTGTTTATACCTCCTCCTCCATAACAATTCACCTTCATTTGTGAATTTCATAAGGAAGCCATACATGCCAAGATTTTCTTGGTCACTTTCAATATTGTATTGTTCATTTCCGTATGCAAAGAAGTAGTCTCCATTTCCTTTTTCTAATCCCCAAAACTCAGAATAGGACAACCAATTTAATGAATCTAAGAACGAAAACAAAGAATCCCCTTCCGCAGATAACCAAACCAATTGTGATGGGTATCTCGCATAAAACATCTCTATATATTCATCATCATCTGTCTTATCTATTATATCTGTATATACAATATTTCCATTTGATAATTCTTCAACATATACAGGTACATTTCCTCTACTTTGTTTTTGTGTACTCTTGTTTTTCCAAAGAATGTTACCTTCTAGATCCGATTTATAGACCATAGCAAATGTCCCATCATATCGACTATTACCCCCAAAGATGATACCCTCATCATCGGTGTGATCTACTTCAAAAGAAAAAAAATAGGGTTCATCATTATCCACATTAAATGATAACAACTCTTTACCTTCAGTTGTGATCATTTTATAATTCATAGATGTACATTGGGTATGTTCGTCACAATCATAATAATCCCAGGCACTTCCTACAATGTTATCCCCTATCACAGTCATCCCATTTGCATTAAATGTCTCGCCTTCTGGATAAAAAGTATCTCGCTTTACTTCTATAAAATCTTTATCCATCTCTATAAGCAAATGAGTCTCACTATTCTGAGTTTTATCTGACGCATAAGCAAAGTATTTATCCTCTATTCTCTGGGGTGTCATCCTACCAAAAAATACTTCGGAATAATTTATGGTTTCTATCGTATCAAATTTTTCATCTACTCTTATTATTGTAGATGTAGAGACATCATCAATAAAATTTATAGATGATATAATATATTCTCCATCTTCGTAAATGAAGTTTCTAGTATTAGCTGAAAAATCTAGAGGCACAAACTTACTCAAGTACCCCTGCGAAAGGACACTTGAGTTGATTGTCATGATAAATACGAAGAACATCAATATCTTAACATTCAATTTCATATGTTTAAAATTTTATTTGCTCTACCATACAATGATTCATATTTAATCATTTACTTGGTTGTCTTATTGTTTTATGAAGGGCACCGTTACTATATCAGCTTCCGTGGTTACACCTCTAAGGACATACCATCCTGTTGCTAAGATACTAACATCTACGTTATCCAAGTTGTTCGCTGAAATCGATAATTGCACTCTATTGTATTGATCTAAGATTTGCACTTCACAAATAAGTTTAGCACCTAGATTCACAATTGAGAGATTATCCGTCACAGGATTGGGCACTATATTTATTCCCTCGTTTTCATTACCTGCAACAGATCGTGAACTTCCTCTAGTAGGTACAGTAGTCTCTATGTGTACGCCCGTAAGTATATAGTACAGCGGAATAGCATAACCAACAGCTGGTGTCGTTCCCGTTGCTATAGTATAGACTACCGCTGTCTGACTTGGTGTGACTGAGCTTTCTCCATGTAATAATCTATCCAGATTTATATGTTCTAGTGCTTTAAACTCTGCTTCATACTGAGTATTACTCGGCAAGCTAGTCAAGAGTGCTCTTGCCTTGGTATATTGTTTTGACTTCATATATAGGCCAACTAGCATCTCCTGCCATCTCCACTTTTTATATGGAAGCAGTAGATTTTCACCATAAGTATAATCTTCATTTTGGATGGCATAATCGATTCCAGCTCTGATCCAATAATCAAGTTCCACTTCATTGTCATATATGGCTTGTATATTATCCAAATAAGCTATCGGATATGCTTGATTAGGTAATATTGCAGTATTAGTCAGACTTTCATCGATGTAGGTATAAGGATTGTCTCCGCCAACTGAAATTACATTATTCAAAGCAATAATAATTTTTGTTCCAATTATCCCAGGTGTCGGAAGATCAAGAAATGGATATGGTAGCTGTGCTATATCACCGTTAAAAATTGGATCATCATCAATAAAATTACTTCCAATATCATCATCACAATTATCTCCATCAACATCTACAGCAACCTTATTATAATTCCCTTCACTTAGCGGTATTCTACATGTGACACTTTGATTATGGAAATAATTAAATAAGTCAGTGATATTATCTGTAAACATATCCATATCAGCACTGGAATCAAAACAATTATCAGAAGGGTTTCCACTTGTCCCTTGTGGACTCTGCACAGAAGCTTGAGATAAAAGAATATTTGTTTTACTGTCTGAATCCGAAAAATCATTTTGCAAGAAGAGTGTGAGAGAATTCTCTAATTCTATCGTCAAATCTTGGTTAAGATTATCTTCAAATTTGTTGCAATTGATATTGTTGATCATTGCACTTCCAGAATTACTAAAATAAACTCCATCCTCAGTATCTGTAATAGTATTATTTCTTAAGGTATAAAGCCCTTTGCCATAGATATTTATTCCTTTATCATCAGCATTTTCTATTCTATTGTTGACTACTGTTCCTCCAAAAGTACTGTTTAATCCAGATAAGTGAATTCCTTTATCATTGCCATCGAAGAAGTTAGCATCCGTATCTATAGAACCTATCGTTGCAGAACTAAAAAGAGGCGCTGAAGCTCCTACATATATTGCACTTGAAGAATTAATAAATTCATTGCCGTTTATTATATCGACATGAGATGCTATAGCAGAAAATAATGAACCAGTACCATCCATTTTATTCATTTGGAAATCTAATCCATCTACTTCCCTAAGTTCAACTTGTGCATATCCTTCACTATCATTTACAAAATCACAATTATAAATTGAGTTTTCATCTCCACACTTATATGCAAAAAGAGATACTGCATTTTGATTAAAAGAACAAGATTCAAATTCGAATGTTCCATTCTCATTTCCTCTGATCATAGTTGCATAATTTGATACTTTTATATAACTATCGTTTTCTATGATAATTGTATTATTATCTCCATCTATGGTAAGAGAATTATAGTTATCTTCTAGAGTACTATTATTTATTACAATAGAGTTGTTTCCAGCTGACCCAGAGATGCTATAGTATATTGATAAACCATCCATTGCCCCATCCGAACTGATATAACTATCAAGATCTGGATTATTATAAATCCCTAATCTTGATTGTTTGACTGAACTATTGTTCTTTAGTTCTATAGATGCTCCATTCTCCAAAAATATACCTCTCCATCTTGTATCAGGATCACAAGGTCTAATGTTAGAGTTGTCTAAAATTAATGTACTGCCTGACTCAACGGTAATAGTGCCAGGAAGAAGCATCCTCATATCATAACTTTCTATTGTTAAGGTTGAACTATTCCTAACAACTACAGATTTGAATTGATCTCCCTGATTTTCAATTAATAGTCCATTCCAATCTTCATCAGAATTCACTAGAATAGTTACATCTTCGGGGCTGTTATTACAAGCGGCAAACGTAGTTTCAAAATATGGATTGTATAATACAGCACTATTGTCGTTATTATAATATAATGGATCATTACAAAGGTTAGTAGGACTGAATGAGCCTAACGCACTAGCTACAGAGTTCCCAACGAGGGAGAAACCACTAGCTCCTGTAGACGCACAAGATAGCTTTAGTATTTCTTCATTTGAGTAAGCTAATTGGCTCCAGCCCCAAGGTGCGGAAGCCGACCCAGAACCTTCACAATCTTCATCACCAAGTCCTAAAAATTTATCATTTGAAAAATAATCTACGTTACCTCTAAGATTTCCAAAAGAGTTTTGATGTAATCCAAATATGTCTTCTAAAGCATAAGTACCCGTGCCTGCTAATTTTTCATCGGCTACTGGAGAGACATCTAAAGATTGGCTTCCTCCCGCATATGTATATACAATATGATTGCCAGCTTCAAAAGTTTCGCAGCCGTCACAAGGTGCAGCCACAATTGGAATAACCTCTTCATCTATACAACTTCCTTCCATATTTAATCTTACAGCATGCGTCCTATCATCAATATATACGTCTGGAGGAGTCATCCCATATGAGCTAAAACCCATATATAAATCAAAATGCGAGATTGTTGCCGCAATTTGAACATTATTTGAATTTCTATTTACCACATATATTACACCTTCAAAGTCATGTTCATGATTGTCAGCACAACAAACATTTCCTAAAGGGGGTACAATGTAACTAATAGAATAATCTCTTGGGTGATAGAACCCGTATGTAATAATCCATGTTTTATCTGTCCAAACGACCGAATAGTATACATGGGGCAATAATTCAGAAGAAGTATAATCGTAATTGTCTAAATTGTTCCAGTTATCTGAAAAAACCTCATTGTCATAGCGTGCGGAAGTAATTAAATCAGCTATTCCTCCTTCTGAAACATCCGCCTCCGTATCCGCCATTTGATGTACTGTCGGTGCATAAAATTCAGCTATGGTTCTATTCGCATTTTCGAGATTTTCAAGGTTTGATGGTAATTCGGAAGGTAATTGGCCTTCTAATTTTAAAGAAAAAATTATTCCAATTATAAAAAGCAAAACATATTTTTTTGTATTCATTGTTTAATATTGTAAATTTTATCACGTTCAACATCTTTAAGGAGGAACTCACGCTCGTAATTGAATGAGTTAAAAACAAAAAGGGTATTTCATTCTTAGATGTTGCCTCCCGCTATTCACGATTTGATTTCTTCTGATTTTAGTACTTGGTTTGTGCAATGTATTGGTCTACTCCTATGATCATATTGAAGCATACCGTTGATCTTAGCACTTTAGCTGTCCAGCTTTCGGTTGTACATTTGGTTCATTTTTCATCAGCAAGATCTACTTTTAGACCTTTAATCGAGGATAACTATCTTTTAAACGCATACATCTATACCAATATGCGTAGTTTTTCCCCATTCCAAAATTACAGCAAAAAACTTTTCACACATCATAAAACGCTTACATTCAATTTCTTACAAAAAGAATACCCAACTCCTAGCCGTGTATACCCGAGTATTATCTGAATAAAAACGTTTATAAATGGCTTATCAATCCTGATCTTAATTGTAATGCAACGTAATGTAATCAATT
>JBLHWH010000311.1:0-5669 GCA_047628935.1 Halioglobus sp.
ATATGTTTTATTTTATCACTTAAGTAGAATAATTTGTCTAGAAAGGACACGATCCTCTAAATAAATGACAGCCGTATATACTCCATTTACCAAATCTTCTAATTCTATCCTTGTAGATTTATTTGTAGGTTTTATTGACTTAACAAGCATTCCATTAGATGCTAGGATATAGATTTTTACAGGGATAAAGTGAGTTTCTATATTAATGTATTGTGCACTTGGATTTGGGTATATATTGACTTCTAGATCTTCAGCTGAGGTATATTTGCTATCACAAGAGTATGATTTACTGTATTGACTAATCAATCTTACCTATACAACCATTTAGTTTTGCTACTTCGTAATCTGTTACTACAGGAGTAAGATGAGCTTCTCCATTACCGCTGTCATCTGTTATAAAAGCATAAGTACCATTTGTCATCATGACCATAAATTTCATAAGGAACTCCGTTTCTCTTCCAATTCCACTTGCCGTTATTGGGATTAGTTTTATACCCTTTGCTAAAGCGTCGACTATTTTAGATCTAAATTTTCTCATGGTTACTTCATTTTCATGGGGTGGTGCATCTATGATAAGAAATACAAGTTTCAATGCATTCTCATCCTAATCTAGGTTCAAGACTTCTTCTAGGGCCTGTTCTACAGCTTCTGGTTTATCGCCACCACCACTTGCATTTTGTTTTATTACAAATTCTGTGATATTTTCTTTATTATATGACAAGGGAGAGGTACGTGTTATATATGCATCTCTGACATCTCTATAAAAAACGGACCCTGTTCTATATGATATGTCATCGTTGGACTTTTGTATTCTATCTATAACATCTAGTAATTCTGACTTAAGATAGTGTATTTCATCACTCATTGAGCTAGTAGCATCTACTGTAAAAACGATTTTCATTTTAGTACTTGTGGTACAATCTTGTTTTAGCTTAACCGTATTACTGCCTTTATCTATAGTTTTTGGATTATTTATTTTTTACCTTCTACTATTATATGATAAGTGTTTTCTGCCTTATTATTATCAAATGGTGGACTCCATAGTTCTGCTTTTCCTGCATAACGGTCAAAGTTTCCCACACTATATTATTTTGGTTATCTATTAGTTTAACTGATATATTTGGAATTACGGCATTGTCATCATTGATTACGATTACACTATATCGTCGAGTAGGGAAGATTTCGGGCCTCTCTGTCATGATGCTATATTCTTCATCTTTAAGTTGTTTCATCCAATCTTTCCAATTATGTTGATCATTCCATTCTCCAATTGTGATTTGACCACTTGATGGTAAAGGATGATCTTTTTTTCTATTCTAGTAGCTCTAGAATGAGTACTCATCATTGATAGAGCTATGACATCAGAACTTATCCCAGAAATGGAAGTTGTTATTGCTCTATTTTTATTAATTGAAGATGGACTAAGCTCTTTTTCTATTATAATCTCGTGAAGTAAATGATCTTGACTAAGCGAAAAATCGAATCTATTCGTTGAATCTTTTTTAATTATAACTCCAACTTGCATTTGAAGGTTGTGTCCTATAATGCTTGCTTTATGTTGTAAATATCAGGTTGTAAATTTAGAATTGAATACTTTCCGTCAAGATCGGTTTCTGCTTCAATGATTAACATATCATTTTTATATACAGAGATGGAAGCAAATAAAATAGATGCTCCAGTTTCGGCATCGGTCACTAATCCTTGTAACGATGATTGTTAATTTGCTACAAAAGTAGAAAACAGAAAAACGATCGTAAATAGTTGTGTAATAGTTGATTTCATATGGATTTATTTTGGCGTAGAACTGTACTACACCCAAGATGAAGATGAATAACGTCTGTAAAATGCACAAAAAGCATGATAAATTTACTTTTTGTTTATATAAAACACTTGTAGTCAGTAAATTAAGATTTTAATTTCTAATTTTACGGAGGTAAAATTTTAATGGACTCTCAGTAGAAACTTCACGAAATTTTATAATTTTTCATTATATACGAGCGGTTGTCCTATATTATAAAACTTTAATAGCGTATTTTTAGTGTGTTCAATTTGTTTTATATGTTTGGAAAAAAAGGAATCAGGTTAAAGAAATTTCAAGAGGAATATTCTTAATTAAAATTACACATTAGGGTTGATCATTTTCGTGAAAAGAATTAGCTTTTTTATGGGGCATAAAAGATTGCATGCTAGTCTAAATGTTCGAAGATTTTTATGAACAAGGATTTCATAACAGGTAATCACTATAGTATCATATTTTGTTCTCTTTGTGTTTGAATGACAGTGCGGTCTTTATCGTCCTCTTACGTTTAAAACCCGAATAGATCAGGGTTGTTATCTTGTATTTTATACTGCTGATAAATGGTCTAGGAAAACTAGTTGATAGCTCCCTAAGGAGTCTAAATTTCATTTGGGTATTCCAATATTAGTTTCCTAAAGAGTCAGGACAGTACTTAATGCTGCATGTCTAGCAAGAGCAAGACGAAAGGATATAAGATGTAAGGTTTGTCATGTTACAACTTTTTAAAAGTAGACTATTATGATTTTGTCAAAACAGAGTGTTGGAGAGGATATGGCCAAGTTAATAGACATTGAATGTATCTTTGGACTGCGAGCAAGTATTGAACTTAAAATATATAAGAACTTTTGCAAACACATAAAAGGATCAAATCAGCTCTTGAAATATGTGAATAATAATTTCTGTAAAAAAATAAATAAGCTTTGCAATGGAGGCCAATGGTATATATTTTGAACATCTAGCTTATCATTTGCACAGGGACGTATTTCCTTTAGTATTGTAATTGATATGGTTAAATAAAAAATATGAATGGAGATATGATAAAGTTAACACTATAAATCAGTTTCGTGAATTTACGATTCAGGGATTTAGAAAAACCATTTTTATGATTGAATATATTATTAACAATAAGGCATTTTGAAATACACCTTTTGAACAGCTTAGAAAACGAATTTTGCATCTACTGTCTAACAAATGTTCACAATTCACACAGAGCTTAAATATAAAAACTAAGACAGATGATATTGATGCTAGTGTAATAGCAATGATGTGTAGCGAGAGATTACTAAGGGAATATATACCACCTTCACCAATATTTAAAAAATTGCTTTTAATATTTTAATTTCTCGATGCTTGCGTCGGAGTCATAAAAAGAAGTTTTTGCATAAAAACGCCTTATCACAAAAAAGATCCGAATACCTACCTTTAGGATGGAAAAATTTTGGCGAATGCTCCATCCGCTTGCGGAGGGGTAGTCAAAATTTAGGATCTTTTTTACTAATCTGATTAAATTAACCATTACAAGGAGAGAAGAATCAAATAATCAAAAGATTAATACAAATGGAATTCTGAATTCATCCATTAGAGGAGGCTGTTTGAATCCTTTAAAACACTATCAAAAATATAGAGAGAGCATTGGAAAAATAAATTTTAACTATGATGGATACATTAAAGTTAGATGCAGAAAATTGGAAAAAGGTTGAAAATTTAATGTCCCTCAAAGGATTAGGGTCAAATCTGTAGCTATCGTACTAGCCGGAATTCATGTTTTTGAACATAGGATGCATAAAAGACAGCTGATGTCATAATGTGTTCTTGATGTGGTGAAGAGAGAGTTTGGAGCTTCTATAAAATGACGAACAAAAATCTGCACAAAATGAATTATTATAATATGAGCGGCAATGTATATGGCCTTCATGACAGCGGTAAGGGTTAAAAAGAATGAAAGAGGTTTAAGATAAAATATAGGTAAACAAGTAAAAAGTATTGGGATGGTAGATCGACAGTGAGGATTATTAATGTTGATATATTCACGTTGTAACAGAATTACTCATACGATGAAAACAATAGAACAGAACTAATATTTGATAGTTAACGGGAGGAACATTCTTCATCATCATTAACTCTCAGAGTTGAAACTGGGTCAATGGTAGAAAAAGTAGATAGAGCGAAAAGGCTCACATCCACACAGAATCAAGGTTTGCGCAATCAATTGTCGAGATCCCTTCTTCAACAAGAGCAAGTACAGCAAAATAATAGAAAATAATCTTGGGCTTGTATATAGTACCTTTGGAGGAGTCTTAGGTAGGAGAAATAGTAGCAAGTTGAATTTTTAGATTCTTGAGTTAGAGGCTAGATGTATTTTAACTCTGATTGCCTCATTTAATTTACTTATGTTTTGATTGATAGTGGCGAACATTTATGACTCGGGCGGAATTAAGGATAGTTTTTCGCATTATATCCATAGATTTTCATTAAGTGTAAACGAAGATAAATCATCGAATACATTTTCGACAGGCAGATCAAAGCTGTTAATCATTAACTTATCATATAGGCCTCTGTTCTTGTTTGAATACCTGAGCCGTGTCGGTTTAGTTCTAATTAGGAAGAAGATTAAGAAGGACGAAGTTGTCGTACGTTGAGTTTTAGATTCTTGAATTAGAGAGCTATATGTTTATAGTATCGGACCCCAGAAGTATATAAGTATCGTTTTTTTTTGTAATTGAAGTGGGAAAGAAAAGAAGATCTGATTCATCATGACCTGAAGCGTTAAACAGTATATAAAAAAAGGCTTTCAAAATTAAATTTGAAAGCCTTAATATGTGGGCGATGAGGGACTCGAACCCCCGACCCCCTGGGTGTAAACCAGGTGCTCTGAACCAACTGAGCTAATCACCCTAAAATTTTATGTGCCTTTCTTTAAAAGCGAGTGCAAATGTAATAATTTGAAATCAAATGGCAAGAAAAAATTAATTTATTTTCAACTTTTTTTTATCTCTATTTTGGTCGCTTATAAATAGGTACCATGCTACAAGGCTCTCCAAACATTATGCTCAATGCTGTAGGCTTTAATCTTCTTGTGAGTGATTGGTATGCGCCAGCTGGAACAGGCTTATTACTACACCCTTTAATAACAATTCTTTTGGCCGCATAGGAAGAAAGGTCGAGGTTTTTAATAACAGACTGATAATGATGATTTAAATAGGCTTCTTCATTGCCTACATAGGTTTCTTCCGCATTACTCTCAGCGTGTGAAGCGACTAGCATGTATGCCCAAAGAGGAATAATAGCATCATTACTACAATGTATAAGTAGTACTTTACTTTGGTATTGTTCCCAATTAACTTCTTTAAGAGCTTTACGAAAGTCTTTTTCTTTCAGTATCATTTCCATAAACAAGAAGTCCTTCAAATCAAACGGTACTAATTCTGAATTAGGATAGTATTGTTCAAGGTTTATAGTGATGATTCCGCTATTTGCTACTCTATTTACTAATGTTTCTGCCATAATAATGTATTAACAAGATGTGAATGTGTTTTGTTATTGATTTGTACAAAAATAGATAAAATGCTTAGCTTAATCTATGTGTCTGTGAACTGAAAAATAAATTAACTTTGACCCACAATTAAAAACAAATGGATTTTAAAAATTTACTTAACGATTATTCGCTAGAAGCGATCGACCTCAGTCAGTTTTTGCTTAATGCACTTATAGGAGCACTGCTATCATGGTTGGTGTCGTTGTATTTTAAGAGATATGGGAGTAGTGTTAGTAATAGGAGTCAGTTTGCTGATAATTTTATTCTATTGGCATTGACTACAATGTTGATTATAACGATTGTGAAGTCTTCTATTGCCTTGTCTTTAGGTCTTGT
>JBLHWH010000312.1:0-5656 GCA_047628935.1 Halioglobus sp.
ATATTGAAAGCTTCTCTGCCTTTGTGAACTTCTTTGTTCCTTTTTCTGTCTTTTTCACACTCATAATTACAAAAAATTATTCGTAACTATGTCTTAATCTTTACGGGGCTGTTACATAGAGTTTAAGGTTTCTTTTATCTTTTAAGAACACAGAAATGTTTGAGGTAAGTGTGGCTTGCGCTGCAAGCGTATCTGCGAATTTTGTCTCTTCTTGTCCCAAAATGTTCAGGCGATAATATCCAATAATCAATCTTTTTGTTGTCTTAATTACCTGGAATTTACTTCTTTCCATTTTTCGAAGGGTAATTACCCAAGCAAAAGGAAGCCGTCGGAAGACAATACAATATTAAGTTGTTAATTTATGATTATCACTAAAAATCAAGCATAAAAATCTATATTTGATTAAAGAAAATTAACCCATGTACAAATTATAAATTAAGGCGAAAATAAATAATTAATGAGATTTTTAAGAAATAGCATATGTCAATTATCATTGGCAATAATACTAATACTAACCCTTACAAACTGTAACAAACAAGTAGCAAATAAAATATTAGGAATATCTACCGATTTACCTAAAAACATAAAAATAGCCTCAGGGGAAATGGGTCTTGGTCCCTGCGAGCCCTCCATCTGCATCAACCCTTCAAATCCTCAAAATATAGTAGCGGGGTCAATCCTAAATCGTACACATGTATCCAATGATGGAGGTAAAACATGGACGAGCGACTGGTTAGAATCAAGCCTCGGTGTGTATGGAGATCCAGTAGTAAGAATCGGACCTAAAGGAAATGTTTACTACGCTCACTTGTCTAACCCAACAGGACAAGCATACTCCAGCATAGAATTTCTAGACAGGATAGTTGTACAAACTTCGATGGACGAAGGGAAGACATTCAACGACGGCACGGCACCAGCCAACGACCGTACAAAAGACCAAGACAAACAATGGCTATACATCGATCCTGAAGACGGCACGATACTAATGTCATGGACAGAATTTGATTTATATGCTAGTAAAGAACCTGAGGATAAATCGAGAATCCTATTCTCTCAAAGTAAGGATGGGGCTAAAACATGGAGCGAGCCAGTTGATATTTCTGATTTAGATGGCGACTGTATGGATGATGATGACACCACAGAAGGTGCAGTGCCAGTAAGAGATAAGATAGGAAATGTTTATGTCACATGGGCACATGTGGACAAAATCTATCTGGATAAGTCCACAGATGATTGCCAAACTTGGTTGCCCAATGATATAGTAGTTGCTGGTCAATTCGGTGGGTGGACACTGGATGTCCCAGGAATCAACAGATGCAACGGCATGCCAATCTTAGGAATAGACAGGTCTGGTAGTAAACATGAGGGGACACTCTATATGAATTGGTGTGACAAAAAAAACGGAACTGACGACACTGATATATGGCTGGTAAAATCAACAGATGGAGGGAAGTCCTGGACAGATAGGAAACGAGTTAATGATGATGCTCCTGGAAAGCATCAGTTCTTCTCATGGATGGATATTGATCCACTGACGGGTTATATCTATATTGTATTTTACGATCGTAGAGCTCATGCCGATAATAATACTGATGTATATATCGCATATTCTATTGACGGAGGTGACACCTTTATAAATCAAAAAATTAGCGAATCACCTTTCCTTCCAAATGATAAAGTCTTTTTTGGGGATTATAATGATATCAGTGCACATGATGGTATGGTGAGACCAATATGGACAAGGCTGGATGGGGACGAGTTAAGTGTTTGGACAGCCTTGATTGAAGTAAAGTGAAAAAATGATCTTGACTATAATATTCCTTATAGTGCCACAGCCTCCTGCATATTTCTAAATCTATGTGAAGAGACATCATAAGTATTCTTAAAGACACGGTTAAAAGATGGTGTATTACTATATCCTATTCTCTCACCAATTTCACCTAATAATAGATCTTAATCTCTAAGCAGTAATTTTGCTTTAGTCATTCGCCAATCTTTTATATATGCCAAAGGTGTATTCCTCACTGATTTTTTGAAACGCTCAATAAACAATGTCCTTGAAATTCCAGAAAGTCAAGATAGGTTTTCTATGTTCACAATTGAACTCAGATTATTATGGATGTATTTAACGGATTTATAAATTTCTTCATCATTAAATAGGTTTATTTCTGAGGTATTTTGATTTAGATAGTAATGCCTTAAGATTGGATTTAAACGCTATCGGTTGCGCAAATCAAATGTGAAATATATCCTCTCCCACTAAAATTTCATCTAACCTGAAATCATGGGACTCCAATGGAATTTCCTTAACTTTCTGAAAAGGATAAAACAGTCCAACTTTTTTGGCAGACGGATGGTTGAGCATAAAGGTGTCATAGTAGCCACCGCCATATCCAAGCCGATAATTATTACTATCAAATGATAGTCCGGGAACAATTATTAAATCATATTCACCCTTAAATTCTTTTCCTCCAGCTGGGTGTACAGTACCGAAAACACCTTCTTCCAGATCATCTAAAGATTTTAAAACCAAATTTTTCAGAGTTCTTTTAGGCAAAGTTTTTGGTGTGGCAACTGTCAGACCTTTCTCCAAAAGCACCTCAATCAAAGGGAAGATATTTATTTCAGTTCCCATAGGTAGATAGCAATGAATTGTTTTAAATTGATTTTCTTCTATTGTGTTTAATAGATCGCCACAAATCCATTGATCATATTTTTCTTTTTCCAGTTCAGGTAATTTTGCACGTTCAAGAAGCATTAGTTTTCTTAAGTTCTTCTTTTGCTCTCTAACGGTCATTGGGTTCTAATATTTATTCTATTTATCAGACAAATTTATGCATTATTTAGCATTGTAATTTCAATATTAAGGATGCTTTGAAACATGGCTGAATTATTTTAATGTCTAATTTCCTAATTCACTTCCTCCACTAACTTGGTCCTAAGGTCAATCAATTCATCTCGCTTTTTCTCGTGTATACTTCTTTGTTCCCATCTTCCTACTATGAAGCCGATCACCATGGTAATTGCTATAGGTAAGATCAGCCAGATAGAGATATTTTGGATAATCATATTACTTAATGTAAGCGCACCAACACCAATTATATACCAGATTAAGAATAGATCAGTCATCTTTGCTTGGACAGTAGCATGATGAATTGCCTTATTGAGGTTATCAAGCATTTTATCTCCGACTTGTGATTGGAATTCATATCTCTTCTTTCGATAATATAGCACAAACCCAATCGTAAGAGCTGCGAAAATGGCCATCAAGTATTCCCAAGTTCCTAAATTATCATTAAGAATGGCAATCGCAAATAAGACTATTGTCACAAAGATATTGATAGCGATTATGAAGTTTTCCGTACTATTTGCTCTTCTCTCGGCAGAAATTACTTTTTTATTTATTCTATTTAGTACGCTCGCTTCATCTAAAACATAGAGCGTCTGATTGCTTTCTGTATCCCATATTTTTTGCATGTCTTGTATATTCATGATGTTAATAATTTTGATCTTTCTTGTAAATGAATTTTAATCCGATTAATTTTTACACCTACATTACTTGTAGTAATACCCAGGATCTCGCTCATATCTTTATATCCGAATCCATCGAGCATAAGCAAAGTCAGAGATCTATCTATCTTATTGAGTAGCGATATTTCATGATACAACCAGTCCAGGTGAGGGTGTGTATTTTCAGCGGGTTCTTTAATCAGGTCCTCTGTTATTTGTTCTGGATTATTTTTTCTCGCCTTTTTCTTCCATTTTAGAGCAGTATTCAAAGCAACTCTATATATCCATGTAGTTTCTAAGCATTGCGCCTTAAAGTTTGGTATTGACTTCCACAGTTGGATTGTTATTTCTTGAAACAAATCATTTTGGTCATCAAGATCTTGAGAATATACACGTATTATCTTATACAGGATAGGCTTATGGTCTGTTAGCCAACTATGAAATAATTCTTCTTGTTTTTCTTTTGTCATTGCATTCACACCTAGTTAGTACCTGTTTTTTGATGGTTTATTACAAAATGAGAAGATATTCCACAAATGAATAAGACCTGAGATAAAAAATATCATGATTACTATACATCGAAAAGGCAAGAATTGATAGCCAATAAGTGTGAAAAGGATATAGAGTATTATTGGATATAATATTAGGAAATCAAAATTTAATCAATAATATGTCACATATTAATTGAAGTGATTTAAACACAGAATGAAAGCAAAATCATCTTAATTTTTTTTACTTTTTCTCCGTTAATTCTGAATATTTTCTATTTATTCTTAGGTAGTAATTTTCAAAAAACTGAACTGAAGCTGAGATGTAGTCAATTGTAGAAATTGTTTTAAGAGATTGTTTTTGTTGATTGTAATATTTATTATGAATATTTGGACAGAGAGCTGTTGCTGGAAGTACAGCAAATTTTTGTTTCCAATCTTTTATAATCATTTGCTGAACTTGTTGTCTTAACCACAATGCTTTCTTCTTTGTTTTAATCAATTTAAGGAACTGCCCTTTTCTCTTTTCGTTCATTTTTCTTTTTTGAATAAATGTACTCATTGCAGTCATTGTTTTAGTTCCAAGTTTTCCATCAGCAACCAAATTAGGATCATTAAGTAATATTTGTAACTGGTACTGCATTGCTGCCACTTTGCATGTATTGTTTCCAATATTAAAGTCTGTCATGATATATACCAACCGTGGGTCATGAGAAATTCTTGGGTAGATTGATAATTTAGGAATAGATCCATAGACATCTGCCCACCTTTGAGCAATTGTTTGGAAACAGAAGTTTTCTTGAAAAACTTTTGCTGATTTGATATTAGAAAATTGATTTATTGATTCAATTAATAGTTCTTGTTGATTTGGAAAAAATTGTAGAATATATCTGTTACTTGCTTTTACGGTTTTTTTTCCGGGATAACCATCTAGAGAGAGTGGGCTTCCCAATAAGTCAGACAACATTTTTTGGTAAGCAGCAGTAGCTTGTCGAAGTTGAAATATTTTTTTATCTTTTATTGGTACTTGATTAAGTTCATTATCTAATGCTAGTCCCATTTGCCCTGGATAATCTAGACTGCCATAAATTTTTCGATCTTTAATATATTTGACTACAATTTGATCTAAGTAATAAATTGAATATTTCACTCCATACTCGATAGAACTCGTTAACTTATAAAAGTTAGGTCCAGAAGGAAGTTTTACTTTTTCATTTGATTGTTGCAATAGTTTAAGTAATTGGTTACGGTTTATTTGCATAGGGCCAATTGTGTTTATATGATTAGTAACAAAACCCATTTCATGAAGAACATCTGGTACAATGCGGTCATAAAGCCATTCAAGATCAAAAGTGTTAAAATGTGACTCACGACGAATTTGCGCAAGGACTAAGGCAATGTATCCGAGATTATCACTTGGTGTATATTTAGCAATAGCGAGTGCCCAGATTTCTGCTTGGGGAATTTTGTCTTCTTTGAGAATTTGTAAAACAACTTTTGCTAACTTATTTTTTTCATCTGGTAATTTCATTACTTTTTCCAGACTATTTACTTCATTCCAATCTTTAGAGTCAAGCGAGCCAGCATTATAATAGTACAAGGCATCCGTTATATGAGAGATCATATACAAAACAGATAAAACTAATAAGAAATTCCAA
>JBLHWH010000313.1:0-5654 GCA_047628935.1 Halioglobus sp.
TTCTGATACCCCAGGCCTTATCGAGGATCCGTCTTATGGCATGCACGAAAGTATGAATCGATTTGCGTATTCAAGTTTTGAAGATGCTGACGTGCTGTTATTTGTTTTGGACTTGTTTGAGGGTTATGAAGGGGACGAAAAGGTAATACAGTTACTACGGAAATCAGATGCACCAAAATACCTCATCATAAATAAAATAGATCTTGATAAAGATGATAAATTAGCTAACCTGAAATCGAAGTGGGCTGATATCTTATCATTTGATAAAACATTCGAAATCTCAGCCCTTAATAAAATTGGCCTTGAGGATTTGATGACTTCAATACTTTCAGAACTAAAAGAAGGCCCTGCTTACTATCCCAAGGATCAATTGAGTGATAAGAATGTAAGGTTCTTCGTAAGTGAAATCGTGAGAGAGTGTATCCTTACTCAATACAAGCAAGAAGTACCTTATTCTTGTGAAGTGATCATAGACGAGTATAAGGATTCCGAAAAGAATGGCAAACCGTTTGCACACATATATGGTACTATTTATGTCTCTCGCAAAACCCAAAAAGGAATATTAATAGGTAAAGCTGGGTCCGCGATTAAAAAATTAGGTACAGATTCCAGAATAAAAATAGAAGAATTCGTAGGACATCCCGTTTTTGTGCAAATGAACGTAAAAGTAAGAGAGGGATGGAGAGATGATGATCGTCAACTTAAGCACTTCGGATATTAACCCCAGTACCCCATCATTCCTGATACAAACTTAGAATTTTTGGTCAACCTGTATTTTACCGATTGTAAGATATCTTGGATTTCTTCTTCTATATCTTGGTCGTACTTTATTTCTAGAATAAGCGCTTCGTCAAAGTCCGGAAATGGGTCCATCTCGTAGTTGTTAACGCCTCTATATTGTAGATCTCTATCAATAGTAATCCTTACTCTGTGATCAAAAGATTCTAGATAAGTTCTCAGGTATCTTACCATTACAACGGGCTTTATACTTAGGTCTTTGAGTAGATCAACATCAAGCCTTCGCCTTAAATTCTCAGCACTTAGAGTGGTTGATTCTAGTTTTTTAAAATTCTTGTACCCAAGCAAATTCACTTTTATTTTCTCTTCTAGGATAGGATTTGGAATGTTGTGGAAGTCTTTACCGTACCATCTAATTCTGAACTTGCTCCTATTAGATACACCAGACAGATTCTCTCGCAATGCTCCATAATTCATATTATCTAAGTAGATGCTATTTACCCAACGATCAGGATAGGCAGCACTAAATGCACCATTGATATTCATTATCTCTTGCAGTACTTGAAGATAATGTTGATTATCAATTCGATATTTACGCTCATATCTCATCATTTTGTCCTCTTCTCTAACCCGTTAATCTTCAACAAAGCACCCGGTTCCACTATGTACATTAGTTTTTTGGCCTCTTTTGCATTTGAAACTACTACTCTCGTTTCTGGTTTTTCACTGCCCGTTACTTCTATGTCTCTTTTTGTTGTTTTTCCCTTGTATTCATTGATTACCACTTCACTGCTACCTTTAGCTCTTAGAGAGTGGGTTGTTTCTTTCGTTATGTAATTGCTCATGTTTGATATAGCTAAAAGATCAAAATCAAGTGCCCACCCTAAAAGTTTTGTGACCTTCATTTCTTTAATTGTAGTACGACCTCCTTTTTGAATAAGTCCACTTCCTCCATAATTATCAATTTTTATTTTATTGATAATCCCTTGCGAGAATATAGCTCTAACAGCATCACCTGCATTGTTTTGAAATATAGTATTCGTCAATTGAAACTTTGCATTACTTAGGATTAAATCTGTTTGAGCATTGTTATTGTTCCATAGACAGCTGCCAAATATTACATTCGCTTCATCTACATTTACGGCGGCCGGTAACGTTACAGTCCCGACCCCATAGCTCCCCAGTCCAGAAAACGAACAATGAGAAAATTGGCTCTCTCCCATATTTTTAGATAATAGGATGCCTTGACCCGCGGATTTACTTCCTGCAAACATAATTGGTTGCTCCGCAGTGCCTAAGGAAATTATTTTTCCATGGATGGTAAGTGATCCTCCTTCTTTGAATTCTACGTGAGTTCCTTTTGATATTGCTAGATCTTCGTGCTTATCAACTAAATAGGGACGATCAATAACCCAAGTGGCTGTTTTTACTATATGTGAGGCACCGATCGTTTTTATACCTGGATGTTTAGAAATATCCACAAATAATGCCTGTTGCGTTGGTATATTGATCTCAGGTACAATGTCATTATTAATCTCGTGATAGAAAATAGAGTCTAGTCCTAAGGTCTGATATATTATTGTTGTAGGTTTCTGATCTGCCGCCAACCGATGCGATACAACAGGTGAATCCGGTGAATATGCATTGATTAAAATCGGCTCCAAAAGGTCTACTTTTTTACGCTGCGTTTTATAACCAATTACCTTCAATGGGAAGTAATGGAATCCTTGAAGTATCACCTCTAATTTATTTACAGATCTATATGATTTGAGAGAGACATTCGGCATCGGGTACAGCTTTGCTCTAGTATATTCAGCTTTTCGAAATTGGTGCTTCAGGTCATATTTATATTTCGCGTATTCAGGATCTGTGTTTATAAAGTCATTTCTGCTTTTCAGTTGATCATCTAATACACTTATCTTTCCGTCGAGATAAGCATAGGAAGAATACCTTTCCAGGTGCTTCATATATCTCTCATAAAACTTAAGGTCCCCAAAAAGCCTTCGCATATACGCATACCCATCTCTTGAGCGTTCGATAATGTCTTTGCCATTCTCCCATTGGCCGATAGGTCTCCAATGTTCATTTACATTAGGCATATGATCTCCAAAAAAGTCATAACCTATCGGTTCTAATAGTGCTGAAGTTGGATCCACATAAAAACGAATATTGGTCATCAACTGAGCGTGAAGTCCGTGACCTATCTCCATAAGTGCATAATACTTGGCCATTTTGTTTAGATCAAAGACTTCTTCCGCTTTCTTTCTTCCATCAAAGTAATCATTTAGTTGGCTGTGACCATAATGATACAGCTTCATGAATTGCTCGTTACCTTCATTTTCTTTATTGAACAACTCGATCTGTGAAGATTCTGCCCACTCATAATCTTTTAGTTTACCTAATACATTATCCCAATAACCCTCATCATTATGTCTTAATATTGGACCTATCAGTTTTTTGTTGTCTGTAAGAAAGTGATTATCAAAATGTTGCTCATACCCGTATATCCCGATGGTTTTACGATTCAAAACAAATTGCATAAAATCGTATTTTGGCGATATTATGCCTTCGGATCTCATTAGCTGATGCATCGTCCACTCCGCTAAGTGTGACCTGGCCTTACTGTTATGAATAGAAAATATATTCATTCCGCGCCAAGTCTCATTTCCATCCAACATTACACGGAAAGACCACTTGTCTGATCTCAAATGATCCAACAAGTCGCCTTTCAAACGAGTCAAACAACTATATTCTTTGCTGTCTATTTGAAGGTCCGCATCCACTAAGTCATCCTTCGAAGAAAATAACAACCCCACTTTCTTTGCCTCCTTCCTTTTACTGGCTATTTTTCTAAAGTTGAGTTCATTAATTTGAAGCTCCATTATTGGGTATTTCGTATTCAGCGTCACTTCAGACTTAGATCCTTCGCGATCAATACTGAAATCATCGAAATAGGCAGGTCCATCACCCTCAACCATGGCTGGATAAATCTTCCATACCGCTCCGGCAGCATCGCTAGGAATTATATAATATGAGTTGTGCTTTTTCCATTCTGTATCACCGCCTTTTGATATTACCTCTTGGCGGTAGTGCTTCTTATCACTTGAAAACACAAGTTTTGATTTCGAATTTTTTGTTGACTTGACTTGTAGGCTCACAAATACCGTGTCTCCAGGGTTTAGATCATTTAAGGACAACGTAGGACCATATCTTTTATCTCCTTCACACCGACAAGATGCTTTTCCACTTACCCGTTCTTTTGTGTCTTGAAAGCAATTGGTTGTATAAACAGATCCACTAGACTTAAATTCACCATCAGCGAATTGCTCGGCACCACAAAAATATTCAGACGTATTATTTATTGGTTTTGGTAAGTACTTATAGCCCAAGACAAACAATGTTGCTATAAAAACCAGCATCACCAATCTGACTACTATTTTCCTATAATCTCTCCTCTTTCCTTGCTTTGATATTCTCATTTCCTAAATAATAACAGATACGTGGCAATGCCCACCATTAAAGATAAGATGATCCACATTCTATATTTATAACCTTTAGACAACCAACTTGTATCGATCATCTGCTTCATTTTATTGTATTTTGGCGTTTGATCCTGATATAGAGAAGGAAAAGACTTCAAAAGTCCATTCTTAAGTTTCTCATTAATCCTTTCCATTCTTTCCCTTTCCTTTTCCCCACTGCTTGTATACCGTATCTCGTTTAACTCCAATTCCATTTCTGTATATCGTTGAAACGGAAATTCTAAGTTTGTCACCTCATCCAGCGTAATAGTCGCCAATGAAGCTAGACTATCAGTAATATAAATCCTACTTCTAGTTTGTCTCAACTTTAATTCTGGGAGCATCTTTAGAGATTCTGAACCAAATTTTGACAACTGATAATTCAGGTTACCTCTATCCTTTTTCTTTATATATCTGAGCAACGGATGCCTCTCATATATATCTTTTTTATCCTTCGATTTTTTAATCTCATACTTCGTTTCAGTCCTTGCTACACCATCCTCTAATAACGGTGTTTTTAACTGGATCAATTGCTTAATCAAGGTGTCTTTTATATATCTAGACCTATATCTAAGCCCTACTTTCTGGCTATATAGACTAAGTTCTTTGTCCTCGTAATATACATCCACAAAATCCTCTATTGAAATTTCCGTTTTAAGTTTATATTCCGTTTTAAGTTTTGATAAAAACTGCTCACTTTTTAGATATTCCCACAATGCCGTGGCCTCATCATTTGGTATACCTAACTTGTATTCACTCTCTACCCTTTGTGCTGATTGTGCACAAAGATCAAACGTACTAAATAAAATTAACCATATTAGGAGTCTAATCATCCTGCTACATTACTATTATCTACAAATGATATCTCCATACTTGGAGACAAAGCCAATAATTGGTCCTTTACAGATACTAGACTATCAAAACTTTCAGCCTCAAGAGCATATGATAAATACATCTTTTCTTTATTTTGACTCATTCGTTTTAAATCAACGATTTTTATACTTTCGGACAATACTGTATTTATACTTTCAACATCTATCGGATCTGAAGTGATCGCAAGCTGCATCTGATTCCTGCGCATATGCCCTGATTTTCCGGACATTTTACTTTTAATAATCAATATACTCATAATGAGGACAAATGCTACAATTGTAATGGCCGCTTGATCCGCTCCCATTCCTAACCCAATAGCAATTACAAGAAACAAATAAATCAGTTCCTCAGGCTCCTTTATTGCCGCTCGGAATCTTACGATAGATAATGCACCGACAAGACCTAAAGACAAGGCAATAGAAGACTTCACAATCGTTATAATCAACATTGTAGTCAATGCCAATAGAATAAAATTATCAGCAAACTGACTCCTATTACTAACACTACTCCCATATCTCTTAA
>JBLHWH010000314.1:0-5576 GCA_047628935.1 Halioglobus sp.
CTTCTATGTCTTGACTAAGATTAGGAAAATAATGAACTAAGACTCTACGAAATTCATAGAGTATCTGTTTGCTCGTTTCTAAATTCTTTGTCGCTGGCTTGGCTTTGTGTTTTCTTTTTTTGACATTTGTAGTGATATTATTTGAATTGCAAATATATAAATAACTGTAAACTATAACTTTGCAGTTATTTATTATTTGCTCTCTTTCAATACTTTATACATTCACTCTGAATCGCTGACATAGAGAAAAGCAAAACATATTGAGCAAAAGGAACATATTCTTATCTTTAAAAATAGTCTCATATCTTTTGAAAAAGAAGTGTCTATAAATTATCTCTTGTGGGATTACAGATAAAAAGGCATAGACAAAAAGAATGATAATCCATATATGAGGTTTATTTTTAACTATTGAGAATAATAAGGAAGAGTCGTAATAGTAAACCATAATTGCCCCACCAAAAAAGATGGAGAGTCCAATAAAGAGCATTCTTTTGACAAAGGACTTTTTGGGTGATACAAAAGAAAAAATATTCCGATATAATTTCGATACCACAATGTGGTAGATAATAAATACTAACCCTACCCCTGCCGCAAGAAGTTTGATGCCAATATGTATCGGAAGTGCCAGAACAATAGGCAAAACTATAAATAACGATACTAACTCTATTATTAGTCCATTCCTAGTATTCTCCGAATTGATTACACTTGTTTCCAATATCACTATAATTTATATAAGAATAATAACTGAAATTATCAAACAAGGTATTAGAATATCAATCTACTTTCATTATTCTCTTTGTTATTGATTGGTTTCCAATCCTAATTCTTACAAAGTAAAGTCCGTTTCGCAATGCTCCAATATCCAAAACATCTATATGACCGACGCTCATAACGATACGTCCTGTTCGGTCAACAATATCTACTTTTTCGATTGGCAAATTACTTTTAAAGTGTAGGTAATTTGAAGTTAATCTGGGCCAGACATTCACTGAGGGCAAAACAGATTCTTCTGTAGAGTTGCTGCAATTAAGATGTTCATATTGATTCCATAAGTCCCTTAAGTAACCCATGGGTACAAGCGAACCATCAGGATTATTACCCATACGGATAATAACTAGATCTTGAGATGGTACGACCATACAAATCTGACCATTTTTCCCAATAGCAGCATACATGTCATCCGGGGCATCAGGTACTATACTTCCTTGAAATGTTAATGTAGTTCCAGGCAAACGATAACTGTCCTTTCCATTAAGCCACCATAAGTATCCATATGACTCATTGATAGATTGTGAGGTATTAATCATAGACTGGAAGTATTCCTCATCTTGGAATATTTGTTCCCCATTCCATTCACCATCTGCCATCATATATAGACCGAATCTGGCCATTCCTCTAGCTGTACTAAAAAACAATTGGTTACTTCCTGTATCAGACCATAGCCCTAAAAATCCTAATTTGTTAGCTAATCTTTCATTTGTATAGGAAGTATAGGATTGATCAGATGCGTTAGCTATCACTTGCGCTAATAAAGTGTACGGTGCATTGTGATAGAACCATTCTTCATCAGGTTCATTGAGGTACAACAGGCATGATGGATCAGTACAGTTTTGATCGGCAACCAAATAATCCAACCCCGTTGTCATTGTTAATTGATTTCTCACTGTAATTTGCTCCTCCTGATCATTGGTACAGCTTGTCCATCCCTCCCCAAGATAGTTTCTAGTCGAATTTTCTATATCAATGAGTCCTTCTGATTGTGCGATTCCAATGAGGTTAGCTGTCAGAGACTTCCCTGCAGATGCCCAATACCAAGGAGTTGTAACCTCATGCTCATCATAGTATGACTCTAAAACTATTTTACCATTTTTTAGAATGATAAAAGCTTTAGTATTGCTTTCTTCGTGAAATACATTCATTTTTTCAAGACCATCATCACACCAACCAAAATTCGATGGATCTTCTATCTCCCATTCTATGCTGAAATTAGGAGGAAAATAGGTTGTCTGGGCTTCTATACTCACTTGAAGAAAAACAAGGCCTAAGATTAATGTATTTAATTTCATAAAAGATTGTTTATGATATGACAAATATAACGAATGATACCCTACTAGAAAGTACATTTACAAGTAAAAGATGAGATACATTCATCGTACCCGATCTTGCTTTTGTCCGATTTTGATACTCCTCGATGATGCATACTAAATCGACATTATGAATCTCAAAACTCCAAAACAGCTAAAATCAAGTAATGCTACCTAACAGTCTTATAGGTATAAATACCCTATTTTGCTTAATCTCATAAAAATAGCTTAGAAATACTATTTAATTCGCTTGACATCGCATAACTTTCTACTTTATTAGTATCGATTCTGAATATGATACTTCAAAAACACCCTTATTACTTTTTTTAGATCGTATGATCTAAAATCTATTTGAGTACCCTGCTTACCTCATACCAATGAAAAATGCCGCTTGACTAAGTGGCATTTTTCTTTTTACACTTAATTCCAATTCTACATCTATAATACTATATCTAATTCTCAATCCACACTAATGAAAAATACTAAAGCTTTTATCGTTCTAATTTCTTTTATAACTATTTCTTGTAATCCTCAAACTGAGGATAAAATCATCACTCCCATAGAAAAAACTGAGCTGAAAAATACAAATCCTAATTTCATTCATGCAGTATACTTCTGGCTCAAAAAAGACAATCCAGAACTACTCAAGGAATTCAAGGAGATAGCTCTACCAAAACTGGCGACCGTTTCGTCTATCAAAAATGTATATTGGGGACCTCCAGCTGGTACTCCAAGGGAAGTTGTTGACAATTCATATGATATATCATGGATCGTAACCTTCGATAATGCTGCCGATCAAGATAAATATCAAGTAGACCCCCTTCATGTGGAATTTGTGGAAAAGTATAAGTCATTATTTGAAAAAGTACAAGTGTATGATAACTTGGTGGAGGATGGGAAGTAGGTTTCCGTTTTGATTACGTCCATATTGAGGTAGTTCTTACAAGCAAGGTTGAAGAAGTCTAAGTATATGGCGCAAGAGCACTGTAATGTATCCGCCAACTGGCGGAGGAGGTGCGAATAATGATAATCTTGCGACGTTAGGAGCATGCAGATCTTCTTTTGCATACTAGTTTCTAATATATATCTTTTCGATTACCTACTTTAATCACTTGAACCAATAATATATTATCTTCTATCGTATATAAGGCACGATAATTACCTATTCTAATACGGTATTCTCCTTTTCTACCAGATAATTTTATGCACCCATTTGGGCGTGGATCATTCTTTAATTCATTAAGCTTTTCGAGGATTCTGACAGCTTCATTAACAGGTAAATTTGATAGTTCTTTAGTTGCAGATTTCGTAATCTATACTTTATACATATTTATCAAGATTTCCTGTATTCTTCAACTCTGAAAGTACTTCTTCTATAGGATATGATTCTTCCCCTCTTCTCGATTCTATAACAAGACTATCCAAAATGTCTTCTACTATCCTTCCATATTTCTCTAAGTCGATTTGGACAAATTTCTTCTTATTATCATCGTCGGTTAAATATAGTATTCCTTCCATTTCTAATGTTTTCTGTTTCATAAAGATAACGCTTTTACTTTTAAATTAATTCATCGCTATTTCAAGGATGATGTTTTTCAATGATTCCTTTAGCTCTTCTAGATTGTAGGCATTATACTTTTCTGTACCGCTCACCCATTTATGGCCTGACATGTGTTGCACTATTCTTACATATCAAGTTTTGAGACATTCAGCTATCATTACCGTTCTGATAATCTTACCTAATCTGATATTGGGATAAGTCTTTTTGAGCAACCTAATTAGATGATACAGCCTTTGTTTTAGATCTTCACTTCCTGTTACTAAAGAATAATCGATCGCTTATTATTCCATAGATTTTGTCCGGCTTTCTTTCTGGGCGATCAGCTCTTATATTAGCCAACATTCTGGGTCTGATCAGTAATAAAAGTCTAGTCTTCAGTTTTTATTCCAGGGGTAAGCTATTCTAAGGAATGATGCATTAATAAAGTGCGTTTTTATGTGCTGATATTTATTCATTCTCCAAGGCAAAAACGTAGGCAATGCAGAGCATAGGCAAGGCTTTTTAACGCAGAAGAAGGGGAAAATATCAAGCAGAAGAATGTAACTTTATTATTGTTTCATTCCTAAGCTTACCTCGATTTTAAAGATTCGCTAGAAAGCAAAGCGAAATTTGGAATCTTAAAAATGAGGAGCAAACCGAAGGGCGGCAGATCTATACTTAATTTGTCCTTTGTTTGACCCCGACGATTGGTGTCGGGATTATAAACAAGGAATAAGGCTACAGAACCGCAATGACTGAAAAGAGGAACGAACAAAAAGAATGAAAGTGGCGGACGACTGCGGATACCATCCAAGGTGTGAGCTGGGAGAGTCGACTCGTAGAGGCTCGGAAGCGAAGTTGCTGCTTTTCGCAGCAAATGATATGATTAAAAACATGGTAAATCCGCCAACTGGCGGAGTAGTGGAAGCATAGTCTGTCGCAGACAGTAAAACAGACTGTGATGAGCATATTGTGCCAAAGGGGCTGACGTAGGAAGCTCCTATTACTCGACTTTAGAGAGTATGTCGGAGTATGTGTACGACTGAGTCACGACGAACGACGCTTTATTGTTATATCATAGAGCTATAGCGGAGTGATATATCATAAAATGCCTTGCGACGCAGGAGCAGTACAGCTTCCTTTTACTTCTTTCTGTACTTCTTTTTTGGAGATAGGCTCGTGTGTAAAACAGCGTATATAACCACTTTACTCTCTTCTATTTCATAGATAATCAAATATGGGAATCTATTAATTTTAACTTCTCTAAATGGTTTGTGCTTTTATTCAAACAAGACGGGATTGTCTTCTATCAACATTATATATTCATCCAATTCACTTAAAAAATCCTCTCCTAATCCTTCTACAGCATTCTCATAATACTGAAAAGCTGAGTTAATATCTTCTAAAGCCTCTACTTTAATTTCAATCTTAAATCCCATTATTTTATAATAAGTTCTTTTGCTTCCTCCCAACTATAAGATTTACTTATTCCTTTTTTATGATTCGATCTCCTTAATTCTAATTCTTCAATTTGATCTGCGTTAAGTGTGTATTTATTGGTTTTTCCTTTATTTAAAACATCTCTTACTTGATGTAATAGAGTAATGTCTTTCACTTTGATTATTGCATCTACTAATCTTATTTTTTCAGTCTCTAAACTCATAACTCCTTTTTTCTTAACCGGATATATTTCTAATGTTTTCTGTTTCATAAAGATAACGCTTTTACTTTTAATTTAATTCATCACTATTTCAACGGATAATGCTTTTTCAATGACTCCTTTAGCTCATCTAAATTGTAGGCATTATATTTCTCTGTACTACTTACCCATTTATGACCTGACATATCTTGGACTATTCTTACATCTCTAGTTTTGAGCCATTCAGCTATCATTACCGTTCTGATAATCTTACCTAATCTGATATTGGGATAAGTCTTTTTGAGCAACCTAA
>JBLHWH010000315.1:0-5529 GCA_047628935.1 Halioglobus sp.
TGATAATAGAACTGTGGCAATATCGCCCAGTACTCTTTTATACTATTATTATTGAATTAGACATTTCTTACTATCTCAACATCCCATTCTGTGGCAGCGCTATGCCCATATGTTTCTAGAATTAGATAACCTTATTTTTTTAAACTCGCTCTGAATCGCTGGTAATGTATGTGATTTTTAAGAATTTACCAAATGCAATCGGCGAAGTAATCATAGTGTATTTCCATAATTGTAATGAAGTCCTTGTCAAGACAAAATAAAAAAAGCCAAATCAGATTACTCCAATTTGGCTTTTTATATCATTCAACACCTTTGAAGGTGCCGTATAATTATGTTTTGCTATTAATTTTGCCGTCAACATGATAAAGCGTTTCCGCAATTCAAGCGATTAAGCAGTTTAGCAATAATCCTTAATCCGTAATAAACGGATAATCCTTCTGCGTATAATTATCATCATACAATTCAGAACCCAAAGGAAAATCAGATTCATCAGCAAACTTCATTGCAGCTTCAATCTCTGCATCAATCTCAGTTTTGATCTTATCTATCTCTTTCTGAGTAGCCAATTTATTATCAATCATCTTATTTACGATCATGATAATAGGATCTTTTTCTTTGTACTCGTTTAATTCATCCTTAGTTCTATATTTCGATGGATCAGAAACGGAGTGACCTCTATATCTATACGTATTAATCTCTAAGAAGTAAGGACCTTTTCCTGATCTGATGTGCTTAGCAGCTTTTAATAACGCCTCATGCACAGCTTCAGGATCCATACCGTCTACTGGCTCACTAGGCATGTCGAATGCAGAACCAATCTTGTAAAGCTCGTGTACGTTACTCGTACGCTCTACTGATGTTCCCATTGCATATTTGTTATTCTCTACTATATATAGAACTGGAATCTTCCAAGTCATAGCCATATTGAACGACTCATATAATGCACCTTGTCTTGCTGCACCATCACCGAACATAGTCACACAAAGATTCTTTGTGCCTCTGTATTGCTCAGCAAATGCGATCCCAGTACCGATTGGAATTTGCGCTCCTACAATACCGTTACCTCCAAAGTAATTGTGTTCTTTTGAGAAGAAGTGCATTGATCCACCTTTTCCTTTTACACAACCTGTAGACTTACCATATAACTCCGCCATACAATATTTAGACTCTAACCCTCTAGATAGCGCTATACCATGTTGTCTATATGCCGTTACTAGTTTATCATCTTTTGTAATACCAGATGTCAATCCAGCAGCTATTGCTTCTTGACCAATATAGACATGACAAAATCCTCTGATTTTTTGTTGAGAATAAGCATAAAGAGTTCTCTCTTCAAATTTTCTGATACGGTACATGATTGTAAACCAGTCCAGATATTGTTTCTTACTATATTTTGCTTTCGCTTTTGATTTTACAGGAGCCTTTTTAGTAGCTCTTTTCTTCTTTTCTAATACTTCAGCCATTATAACTTTTTTATTATTTCAGTTTCCTTACTATGAAAATTTCTAGAATAAGAGTTCATAGAGTGTAAGGCTACTTTAGTTAATATTGATGGGTTATGTTCTATTAATAACTTTAAATAAGTCTCTTTCTGACCGCTAAGATAAAATCCTATTGGTATTTCTTAGATACTTAGCGGGTTTATTTATGATTAATCGATGACCTTATGTCTTCGATTTCATTTTGATCCAAAATTATTAACGTATGAGATGCGATTTTGATCATTTAGGAGGAGTAATGTTGAATTTTTAATGTTGAATTAAGAATGTTGAATTTTGAATGATGAAACATGGCTCAGGCATAAACACTAATCTGTCTTTTCCCTTTTTTGAAGACATCTAGCTAAGAAAGTCTATTTCTGTCGCTAGCATTAAGGAAAGAAACAAGATTGCATTGTATTTTAATCAATTCTTGTTTTCTTTGTTGCCATATATCTTTTGCAAATGGTCTAACGATTAAAGTCTGTGGAATTAAAGTTCATTGAATTCTGTAAATTCTTGAATATTGATGAGGCGGGCCAATGAACATTTTTGTATGTACATCAAAGAAATACAGCTTACTAATTTTAATAACTATGAAACTACTCAGGTAAAGTTTCATGATCAAGTGAATGCACTCACGGGTAAAAACGGGATGGGCAAGACCAATTTGCTTGATGCGGTATATTATGCTTGTATAGGAAAGAGTTATTTTTCTTCTGGGGATAAATATGTAGTGAGAAAAGGAGAGACTTTTTTTAGATGTGAAGGTTTGTTTGATGGGGAGAAAGGAAAAAATATTGTAGAAGTCAAAGTGACTCCTGGGAAGAAAAAGGAAATTGTACTATCTGGGAAGAAACTTGATAGGTTGTCAGATCATATTGGAAGATTTCCTTGCGTTATCATAGCTCCTGTAGATATTCAGCTCATGCTGGAAGGAAGTGAAGAGAGGAGGAAGTTTCTTGACAATACGGTGATGCAGTTCGATAGATCTTATGTAGATGCAATATTAGTATATAACAAGTTATTGAAACATAGAAATGCTATGCTCAAAGGGTTTTCAGAGAAGCATTATTATGATCAGCGAATGATAGATTCGATATCACATGGTATGTATAAGCCAGCCAAGAAGATCCATGAAATGCGTAAAGCATTGATCCAAGATTTGTCTCCCTTGTTTGATTATTATTTTGGAGTAATATCTGGCGAAAATGAACATTGTAGTATCAGCTACAAGTCTCAATTGGATGGAGAAACATTGCAAGAACTGTTTATAAAGAATACGGAAAAAGATAAAATATTATCAAGGACAAGTTCGGGAATTCATAAGGACGATATTACGTTAAAGATGAACGGAGAGCCCTTGAGAAATTTCGCTTCTCAAGGGCAGTTAAAATCTGTGATATTGGCATTGAAGCTAGCACAGTATGAAATATTGAGCCAAAAGAATGAAAATCTACCTATCTTGATCTTAGATGATATCTTCGATAAATTAGATAGAAGTAGAGTAGAACACCTACTGTCAATCATTGCCTCTGATAAAGTCGGACAAGTATTCATAAGTGATACCAATGAGGACAGAGTACCAGAATTATTAAATAAAATAAATGTAGCGCATAAAGCATTCAGAGTAGATGGAGGACAATTGGAAGAAATACATAGTAAAACATAACGACAAAAACATCAAGGATGTATTGGGAGATATGATGGGCAAAAATAAAAGGCTCAATCGTGGCTATGCGTATATCCGTATTCAGAATGCATGGAAGATCGAGATGGGTGATATGATCAATTCTTATACCAATAAGATGTATTTTAGTGGGGGTATCTTGACCGTTTATCTCACCTCTGCTCCTCTAAGAAGTGAATTGAGTATGTCAAAACCTAAGGTGATCGAAATACTGAATGCCGCTTGCCAAGAACGATTGATCAAAGAAGTTATTTTTAGATAGAAGAATCCCAAGGTTTATAAATGGATAAAGAATTACGAAATAAGATTATAGAATTATTTGAGTATAGAGAATTGCCAAAGTTGATTGCTTACGGTGGTTGTCCTTGGGATGAACAGTTTTACGAAGAGTTGATACAATTACAGTACGACATTTATATGCTCGATCACGAATTGGAGACAAATTGGGATGTGGATATGTCTATCATTGATGCAAGGTGGAAAGCTATACATAAAGACTTAGGTGTATTAGGTGTGTCCGCTTCTGATTATGATAATTACAGCAACCATATATACAAATACCAAGCGCATGAATTAGGAATAAGAGAAGGGAAATTGCCTTCTCGATTATCGATGGAGTATTTTTACTTCTATAAGTCTTGTGATGTAAAGTTGCTTAGGAAGTTAATTTATGATCGGAATCCAGAATTAGCAAAGGTGATAAAGACTTCGGAATGGCGAATCTTTGATCTTGTCACAGAAATAAATGATGATGTTGTTGATCTTCAAGAAGATACTACAACGATCAATGGAAATCGATTTTTGATCAGTCTTATTCAGTTAGGAAAAGAAAAAACGATTCAGATATTCAATGGATTTTTGGATGAGTTGGATGTGAGAAATCGCCAATTGGATGTGAAATCTATCCAAGGAGTTGAATTTTTGGATTGGACGAATACGCAAATTAGGGAAACGAAAGAATTGGTTGTATCTCAGGCAGAATGTGTGGATGGATTGGATTTGAGTTTGTATGAGCGGTTTTTGGGAGTTGGGGTTTAGGATGTAGACACAATTATATTCATAATGAACGGATAGTATTGCTCTATAGTCTCTTATCGTTTTTAAGTGATCAATGAAAGTCAGTTATATGAAATTGAAAATATTTATTTTAGGAGTGTTGTTTGTTAGCTGCGGTAAAAGTGATTATCCAGTTGATGACAATGTGAAATTCTATAACGATAATACTTTTACTTTTTATGATGATTTAGAATTTACTTATTTAGATTCCGAAATGTTAGATGATGAATCTTTGGTAATAGCTGGATATACAGAATCAAAGGATCAAGGCATGTTATATGTTGATTCGAGTCGAACCAATATAAGTATGCAATCCATAGATAATGAATCCAATGGACTATTTAATAATCTCGATATTCTTTTAACCGAAAAAGGATATATAAGTCATCTTGGGAGTTCAGCTAAAGATAATAATAGTGGGGAATATGACATGATTCTAAGAAAGCTTAATAATAATGGAGTCACAATTTTTAAGCAAAAAGTTGATATTGATCTTAATGAAATTGTGATCGCTCACATTCAATTGCCAAATGAAGACTTTATGATTTTGAGTCTGGATAATAATCAAAAAAGAAAATATAATATTCATAAAGTCACTGAAGAGGGAGAAATTATATTCTCAAGGTCATACCAAGAAAATCGTGACATAACGAGATTTGGGAAATTGAAATATTCCGCAGAGGATAGTACCATAATTATTATTCTTCATTTGGAAAATGGATCTCTTCATGATACAACAGTTAGGCTTAATAAAATTGATACTGATGGCAATATTATAATGACAAGTGACCTCATATCTAATCGTGATATTCACCTTGCTTCAGTCAATATGACTTTTCTGAAAGATGGAAATATTTTACTGTATTGTTCTGAACGTACTCAAGTTTTAGGAGATAATCATATGAGGATCATTAAATTGAATTCCAATTTTATTGTTATTTGGGATAGAGAATATCTTGATATAGAACCGAATACGATAAGTGATGTAATAGAATCAAGTGATAATAAGTTATTGGTATTATCCTTTAGTAGAGATATTGGAGAAGGAGAGATAGATATAATTTCATCTCGCTTAGACAGCGAGGGGGAAATAGTATCGAGAAGTGTTATAGGGGGTAATTCCTCAGAAATAGGACATAAGATTTACGAAAAACAAAATGGTAATATTGTGATAATAGGATTTCAAGATAATGGTTTTTCCACCACCACTAATTTTAGGTTTATGACGCTAGAAACAGATTCAAATGGCGTCCCTTTATGATTTGCTCTAAAATCTTTCTTCAATGATTTGAAACCATCTAATTT
>JBLHWH010000316.1:0-5527 GCA_047628935.1 Halioglobus sp.
CACTGGTAGCAACCCTACTTGTGTAGATTGTTCTATCAACTGAGTTGATTCATTGAATACGTCCGAGCTATAATTTTTTCTGTTCATAATATTTTGAATGTCAAATATTAATGATGTTGTCATCTTCTTGTAGTTTCTCTTAAATGCTACTTTAAAGTCTACTCTGAAATAATTTGGATTTTGTTCTATGAAAGGAACAGTATTATCATAGACGGTTTCTTTTTGAATGATTGATTGTTCCAAATCGATAGGACTCTGTCGTAATCCTCCAGTATATATAGATTTAAAGTGGATGCCCATCGTTCTTTTTTTCTTCTTTGACAGTGTAAATATTTTACCTCCAGTAATGCTACTTGCATATCCAGCATTGAATTTTGAGTTGTACCAGTTGCCATCTGTACCTTTATATTTTGCACTATAGGCTGACCCTGTGACATTGAAATAATAACCCTTGTTTAGGAATTTCTCTACTGTCAATTCTGCTCCATAATTTCTACCTTTTCCTTTGTTTTCTAGTATCTGGTCAATCGTTCCATCAGAATTATTGATAAGGGATATATTTTCTGAGGGTATCAGCCCTTGTGGAATATTGAATAGAGATTGGTAGTATGTTTCCATTTTAATATTCAAAAATGGATTTACCTTTACATTGTATCCAAGGACTAAGTGGTGGGCCTTGCTATTCGATAAATTACGATTTGGCAACGGAGATTCTGAACCAGATTGAGACTCCACGAAGTAGATGCCAAGAGGTAATGTCTGACTATGCAAACCATATCCAAGACTTAGAAACTGATTAGGGGCTGTAGCATACATTGCTGCGACTCTAGGTTCTATGCTCTTAGTATCATTGAACCAATTGTACATGAGATGAACCCCTCCTGTTGTAGTCAATCTGGAATTTGCTCTGTATAATAATTGACCATACACTTGACTGGTTGAAGTATTGCCTTTTTGGTTGTAGAGTATTTCTAAAGTTGACAGACTACCATCGCTTTTGGATTTGTATTCATCATATCCTATCAGTCTATGGACAAATCCCATTTTTATTGAGGTTTTTGGATTTAGCTTATGTTGGATTTTACTTGAGATTGTCCAACGCTGCGAAGAATGTTCTTCATTATATGATACGAAGTTTTCATTTGTGATATTATCTATTTCATCCATTACAATTTTATTTTTAGTATTAGAATAAACAATCGCATTTTTCATGAAAGTGGTTTTGCCTATAGTCTTACTGTGGGTAAGTCCATTGACTAAAGTATTGGCCTCAAATTTTAAGTCGGCTGCAAATATCGAATCATGCCCAGTCTGGTGACTTAGACCGTTTACTCCAAATAGTGTAAAATCACCCCACTTATCATTCTTGAAAGACATATTGTATGATAAATCCTGAAACGTGGTGACAAATCCTCCTAAATCTATTGTCTGACTTAGTATTCCCAATGTAGAATATCGATAGTTTACAAGATAAGAATTGTTCCCACTCGAAGTAAAAGGTCCTTCTGCAGCAACGTCAATACCCAGCACTCCTAGTTGAATGGTATATTCTCTTTTTTCATTATTACCTTTTCGTAGCTTGATGTCAAAGACTCCTGATAGTGCATTACCATATTCTGCAGCAAATGCACCCGTAGAAAAATCTGAATTTGCTAACAATTGACCACTAAGAATCGAAACTCCACCCCCTGATGTACCTACACTAGAAAAATGATTAGGATTAGGGATTTCGACACCTTCTAGCCGCCATAATAATCCATTAGGAGCATTTCCTCTTATGGCGATATTATTGTTGTCCGCTTCCGTTTGGACTACTCCAGCGAATGAATTTGCCATTCGTGCAGGGTCATTGAAAGCGGTAGCATAATTTTTTGTTTCTTCTACACCTACCATCCGAGTACTCAGGAGAGACATTTCATTGAGCGGTTTGGTTTTATCTTTAGTTGCTGTAACAACTACTTCATCCAATGTTTCTGCAGATTCTAGCATGGTAAGATTATAGATTGCATCCTTACCAGCATCGATTGTTACATTTCGCAACTCTAAAGACTCGTATCCTATATAACTTGCTTTTAGAGTATAGATACCTATTTTTAAATTTGAAAATCTAAATATTCCGGCATCATTAGTTGATGCTACGATACTATCTGAGAGTACTATATTAGCAAATGGAATCGGCTGATGACTAATTTGGTCTATCAACGTACCACGGAGTATCTGTCCATTCTCTTGTGCAAAACTCAATAAAGAAGTTAATAAAAGAACAAATACTGTCTGAAGTTTAAATGTCATATTTAGTATATTTTGGGCTATGACACCGGTCGAGACCTTACCCCCCAAAAGAATGGGAAGTTATTTTTAAAAAGGCCATTTCTGTTTGAATAATTATCATGAATATATGCGATAATTGTTCACCTGGCTTCTGCAGGGATGAGGGAATTTCAAGTATATACTAGTATGAGACATTTTTTAAATCAAATTGATCAACTATATCTAAACTTGCTAGTATATTGAGCGTGAAGGTACAGTAGACAGGCATTATCCAATTTGTAGTATTTTCCGAATCATTCATAATTCTGCATTTGTCACTTCAAGTGAATGTGTCGGATATGAGGATACAGCGTATTAATTTATTACAGGAATTATTTCAACAATTACACTCCTTGCTGACTTTATTAATATTTACCATATATTGGCAGCAAATAGAAATTTATGAGAAGTTTTTTATTCGGATTAATATTGATATCAATTATGTCATGTAACTCTAAAAATGATCAATCAAAGAGTCAGGAAAGCGCTACAAAGTCGGACGCAACTTCATTTTATGTGGGGACATATACCAATGTAAAATCTTTAGAACAAGGAGGAAGCGAAGGCATCTATCAATATTCGATTGATGAAAATGGGGTGTTGGCAAAAATAGGGTTGGCGGCAAAGTCAGCTAGTCCTTCTTTTTTAGCTAAAACGAGCGACAATAAATATGTTGTTGCGGTAAATGAAATAAATACCAATGAAGGGAATGGAACAGTTGAGTCTTATGTAATAGAAGGAGATCAGTTAAAAAAACTAAGTAGCAGTTCTTCAGGAGGAGCGCATCCATGTCATATATCAATAAATAGTGGTGGACAAGTGATAGTAGCGAATTATAGTGGTGGAAATGTTGGATTGTTGAACATAAGTAAAAACGGAACCTTATCTGATCTCCTTGACGTACAGCAGCATATTGGAAAAGGGAACCATGAAAGACAAGAAGCCCCACATGCACATTCGTCTTGGTTTAGACCAGACGGAAGAGGAGTGGTTTCTGTAGATCTCGGTAGCAATGAACTTTGGTTTTCAGAAATAGAGAATAATAAATTTATCCCACACCAAGAATCGAAATTGGCGATGAATCCAGAAGCTGGTCCAAGACATATTGATTTTCATCCAAATGGCAAGTTTTTATACGTTCTAAATGAATTGGAAAATAGAGTAGGACTTGTTCTTCTGCAGAAAGATGGATCTTATATATTAGGGGATACATATTCTATGTTGCCAGATGGTTTCACGGATTATAGTAAAGGAGCAGATATACATTTATCTAGGGATGGAAAATTTCTATATGCTTCAAATCGAGGACATAATAGTATTGCTATTTTTGAAATCAATGAAACTGATGGAAGTTTATCAATGGTAGGAACAGAATCTACTAAAGGAGATAGTCCCCGGAATTTCCAATTGGCTTTAGACGATAATTATCTTGTAGTTGCCAATCAAAATAGTGATAATATTGTATGTTTTAAGAGAAATACAAAGACAGGTAAACTGACCTATGTAAGTCAAGTGGACGCACCGGCGCCGGTATGCCTTTTATTTTAAATTATACCTAACTAAGGAATGAAACAATAATAAAGATACATACTTCTGCTTGATATTTTTCCCTTCTTCTGCGTTAAAAAGCCTCGCCTATGCGATGCATAGCCTACGTTTTTTGCCTTGGAGAATGAATAAATATCAGCACATAAAAACGTACTTTATTAATGCATCATTCCTAATCAAAATAATAGCAAATGAGTAATGATTCTAAAGTAATAGAAGGGAAGGCAAAACCAAGAGGTAAATACCCACATTATAAGAGGGTAGGTGATTTTATCTACGTATCAGGAGCTAGCTCCAGACGAAAAGATAATACGTTCGTTGGGGTGAATGTCGATGAAATGGGAACCACCGATCTTAATATCAAAGAACAAACAGCGGCTGTTTTGGATAATATAGATAGTATACTCAAAGAAGCGGGTGCATCGATAAAGGATGTGGTGGATGTAACTACATTTCTAGTAAATATGAATGATTTCGGCGGTTACAACGAGACGTACGGCAAATATTTTGATTATGATGGACCGACAAGAACGACTGTTGCTGTCCATCAATTGCCGCATCCTCATCTATTAATTGAGATAAAGGCGATAGCATATAAGCCCTTGACTTAGATAGAAATGTAAATATTAACAAGTATTTATATATTAGTAACCTTAATATTTAATCAATAAAGTTTACTTTTACCATCGAACCTTCACAAAAATAATTTGAGCAAAGCAATAGTAATAATTCCTACGTACAACGAGATTGAAAATGTTGAAGACATTATCAAAGCTGTATTGTCACAGAATGAAGATTTTGATGTGTTGATCGTTGATGATGGATCTCCTGATGGCACGGGTGCCAAGGTCAAAGAGATGATGACCTCTAACACTCGAATCCACATACTAGAGCGAAAAGGAAAACTTGGTTTGGGTACTGCGTATTTAGCTGGTTTCCGTTATGGATTAGATAATGGATATGATTTTATATTTGAGATGGATGCTGACTTTAGTCACCCTCCTAAAGATCTAAACAACCTCTATGCAGCTTGCAAAGATGGGGCAGATGTTGCTATAGGAAGCAGGTATACCAAAGGTGGTGGAGTGAAAGATTGGTCAAATTATAGGCTGTTCTTATCAAGAGGTGCATCTTTTTACGTGAGGATGATCACATTCATGCCTATTATGGATCCAACGGCAGGATTTAAGTGTTATCGTCGAAAAGTACTTGATACTTTAAATCTTGAGAAAATCAATTCTGTAGGATATGCATTTCAAATAGAAATGAAATATGCTGCTTACCAAAATGGATTCAAGATAGTAGAAGTACCAATCATTTTTGCCGATCGAATAAAAGGAACTTCCAAAATGGACGGGTCTATCATCACCGAAGCTATTTGGGGTGTACTTAATATGAAGTTGAGGAGCTTGAAGGGGTATTATAAGGTATGATATAGCAACAACCGGTACTCAAGGAAATAACACTACTTCAGCTGTACTTAACCCCTATACTATATATCCAAGTGGACACCTCACCATAAGTGCATCTGGTAGGTATACAAAGCATTATTATTCGGGATCAGAACGAATCGTAAGTCGACTATCAGGAGTGAATTCTATCTTCTTATCACAAGAAGTTCTATCTGTACTTAACGCTACGCAAGTAAATGGGGAGCTTGTACTTCTAG
>JBLHWH010000317.1:0-5509 GCA_047628935.1 Halioglobus sp.
TTTATTGTTTGTAGTTTTTTAGGGACTTTTGCTATTTGGCGAGGTAAAATATTACTGTCTGTGTAGATTTTTTTGATGCGTTCTTGTTGATCGATAGATACATCTTTCAAGATGTCTTTTTTGAGTTCCAATGCTTTATAGATCAGTTTTAGAAACCGTTTGCTCCATCTACTCTTACGACTTTGGATGAAGTATTTTAACTCTCGTTGTATATGAGCTAAGCATATTTAATTTAGTAGAGTTGGAGTTTTTAGTTGTGCTGCCCAACAATCACTTACAAGAATTGTTTCTGGTAATCCAGATGGAAAATCCTCCAATATCGCTTGATAACCTCTGCTTTTAGAGGCCGATATATATATACGTTAACTTGGTATTTTGCCATGTCCACATCGACCACTTCTTCCCGTTGACAACACATCCTGTCTCGTCCGCTCCTATTACTTTGGAGCTTTCAACTCTACTTTTCATCTCTACATAGAATGGTATACATTTCTTGGCAAGACTTGCTAGTTTATTACATATTGTCCCTTGACTGATTTTCACATTGAGCACCTGTTCAAAGAACTCTGCTATTCTTTGCATGGGCATATATTGTACAACACTAAGGTAACCGATCGTAGCTTCTACACTATTCCCATAACTGATGGGTGCTGACACCTCTTTCGGATAAGATGAAGTATATTTTTTTACCGCATTGGCATATTGTACTATATATTCTATGTTCAGTGATAATAGCTTTTCTAGGTGGAATATCAACAACTTGGCGTCTGCCTGCGAATTCTTGATTACCTAATAATTCTTCTCCGCAACTTGTACAGTAATCCATTTCATAATCGACAATAGTATCTGCATTATCGTGCATTTTCAGAGTAGTCCCCTTGCTTCCTTTTTGACCTCCAGTCTTTTTACCTGTCTTTGTACGAAGGGATTGATTAGGCTTTACTCAATTTTCATCTTTTGATGGTGGTATTGAGCTATTCGTACTATTTCTTTCTCTCTAATTTACCTTCTAGAATGATTACCTTTTCTTTTAACTGGACAACCTCTTTTTTGAGATCTAGATTCTCCTGTTTAACATCTGTTAGCTCTTTGCTCAAGGTGTCTATTTTACAAAAAAGTTGATCTGTTTCGTCTTCTAAATTCACATCTCAAAGACCTGTAAATTAAGTAATAATAGTAAAAAGTTATATGATCATAAGACTAACAATAACCATAAAAGCAACCCATGAAATGGCAACAACTTTTAGTTTTTTGAAGAGAAGCTTATATCATTGTAAGCCATTGTGGATAACTTTTAGTTTTTTGATAACCTATTGTATTTTGTGTACCTGAGTAGTTACAAGTATTAAAATCAATCTCACTCCTCCTCCTCACCAAAGAAATCTTCCCCAGCATTCAAGAATATGATATTATCTGAAGCCGTAGTAACCTCATCTAACCTAATCCTGATCCCAGACTTCATCACCATGAATTCCTCCTTATTTGGTTCTGTAACAAGATCGACTATATAATCATCCTCAGGTACTTCAAACTTATTAGGCACAAAGATAACACGAGTTTTTCTCATCGATAATAAGACAAGCTCATCATAGAAGTTGCAATCAATAGGGATGTAACCAGACATAGATTTTACTTTTTACAAAGAATAAATTTTAGAAGTAGGTGCATTTCACAATTTCGATTTTGCAAAATAGCTTTAATCTTTGAACTGCTTTGTTATATATTATAATTATGGTCAACACTATAAAGCGATTCTGCAATTATTTGATTGCTCTAGCATAAACGAGATCAGTATAGCATTGTGCAACAACGCGGGCAGATTATAGCGATTCAACGGTTGAGCAAAAATATGTTAGAGAGTAATATCTTCTTAATTAAAGAATCGACTAACTGAAATGCGCCTTTTAGAATAGCCCATAAAGTTCTTTATCTACTTTTTCTATGATTAGTCCAAAGTCTTCCTTGTTAGCTTTGAAGTCCAAGTTATCTACATTGATTATAAGGAGTTTTCCTTCTGTGTAGTTACTGATCCACTTTTCATACTTCTCGTTCAGTCTTTTGAGGTAGTCGAGGCTCATACTGCCTTCGTATTCTCTTCCTCTTTTTTGGATATGATCGACTAGGGTAGGAATGCTTGATTGTAAATAGATCAGAAGATCTGGGGCACCTACCTGTGTAGACATCAATTTAAAAAGATCAAAATAATTGTTAAAATCTCGCTCTGCCATCAGTCCCATGTCGTGTAAGTTGGGAGCAAAGATGTAAGCATCTTCGAATATTGTCCGATCCTGCACTACGGTCCTGTTTCCAGATCTTATATCCAGAATCTGCTGATATCTACTATTGAGAAAGTAGATCTGAAGATTAAATGACCAACGCTTCATGTCTTCATAGAAATCAGCTAGATAAGGATTGGTATTGGTATCTTCATACATTACAGTCCAGTCATAATGGTTGGATAGCATTTCAGAAAGGGTTGTTTTTCCAGCACCTATGTTCCCAGCAATAGCTATATGATTTATGTTTTTCAAGTTGGACTTACTCATTTTCAATAGTTATGGTGTAAATGTAGTGAAAATTTAGAATCTAAGGATTCTAAATTTTGAAGATTTCGAGATTTTGAGATGCTTTAAGAATTAACAGTATAGCAATTTTGTTTCGATTGTTTTCCTCTTGGAAAACAATATGAACATATAATTATCCATTTAATAAATAGTAACGCAGCTGTTGAAATTTAAAGATTTATACCAAATTATTATAATGAACGTTACCACTTTTTTATTTTTAGTAGCTCAAACCGAATCATATAGAATTCTCAAAATCTCTGCATCTCGAACTCTCGAACTCTTTTTTTGTATTATAAAAAAACATTACCTTTGCTTTAAGAAATAAATCGTTAACAAGGAGCATTCGAAATAGGAATAGATCGCTCCTAAATAAACAATATTAGAATGAGTAAAGTAACAGTTGTCGGAGCAGGTAATGTGGGCGCTACAGTAGCGAATGTATTAGCACACAAAGACATTGTAAAAGAAGTTGTAATTCTCGATATCAAAGGAGATTTTGCCAAGGGGAAAGCTTTGGATAGCTGGCAACAAGCACCTATCGACTACTACAGTACTAAGTTGACAGGGACAGGAGATTATGCCGATACAGCAGATAGTGATATCGTTGTAATCACAGCGGGTATTCCACGTAAGCCAGGAATGAGTAGAGATGATTTGATTACTACAAATGCGAAGATCGTTGTATCTGTAGTGAATTCTATCAAAGAACACTCAAAAGATCCTATCATCATTATCGTATCTAATCCGTTAGATGTAATGACGTATGCTGCATTTAAAACTGCAGGTGGAGACTCTAATAAAGTGTTCGGTATGGCTGGAATCTTGGATACTGCAAGGTACAGAGCATTCTTAGCAACCGCATTAGATGTATCTCCAAAAGATATCCAAGCGGTATTGATGGGAGGACATGGCGATACTATGGTGCCTCTTCCAAGGTATACGACTGTAGCTGGTATTCCAGTAACTGAGATGATCGGAGAAGAAGAATTAGATGCTATCGTACAAAGAACTAAGAAAGGTGGAGGAGAGCTAGTTGGCCTTATGGGGACTTCAGCTTGGTATGCACCCGGTGCTGCTGCTGCACAGATGGTAGAGTCTATTGTGAAAGACGAAGGAAGAATCTTCCCGGTTTGTGCATGGTTGACAGGTCAGTACGGTATCAATGACATGTATCTTGGTGTTCCAGTTAAACTTGGTAAAACGGGAATCACAAAAACTATCGAACTACAATTGAATGATGACGAAATGGCATTGTTGAAAGGTTCTGCAGTAGCTGTAAAAGGCGTGATGGACAAATTCAATGAAATGGGATTAGTTTAATCCTCACACATATATAATATTTGGAAGAGGCTGTCTCGTAACGAGATGGCCTCTTTCTTGTTTTACTAACCCTATCCTTGCCGTTCCCGTCAAAGAGCAAGGAACTGTAAATTAGGCTCAGGCGGGATTACAAAAGATCCACCCCCTTCGCCCCCTCCAAAGGCAGGGGCATACAGTTCTAGATTATATATATATGATTATTTTCAATAAGGCTGAAGGATTTTTCTAATCGATTGCAATATTTCTCTATCGCTTTTTTTATGCTTTTCTCTTGATTTAAACGATATAAATTCATTACAATCAGTCTTAAAGTAGATAGATTACCATTTAATGCATATCCTTTTACTCTACTTTTATCCTCATACAGAATAGCATCTTTAACCCAATGGCATTTATTTTCTATACCCCAATGCCCTTTTACTCTTGATCCTAAATATTTTGCTGTATCTCTTTCTCTATTTGTTATGTAATAGTGCGTGTTCGTGTAGGCTTTTTTTCTTGCGTTTTACCGCTTTTTCTTATACCACTGTTGACGCTTATTATCAATTGATTAATGGTTTCCCAGCCTTCTGGCTTTACAATTGTGGATGTTCTATACAATTTGTAATGCCTTTTTTCTAAGCGTCCTCTTGCTAATTTACTTTCTTTATATTCATCAAATGGAGTTTCATTTTGTTCGATTTGTTTTACCCATTCAAATACTCGTTTTGCATTCCTCTTTGCTTGTATTAAAAAGTCATTTCCTCCAGCCACGATGAGGTTTTCCGTTTTTTTTTGGCAGTGTAACGCATCCAATGTGAAAGTAACTCCCTTAATCTACAATTTCTCAATTAATTCACGCGCTATTAGTATTTCTGATTTCTTTTTATTCTCCATTGGTTTCGTTCCAATAGTTAACTCTAATTGTTCACTGAATGCACTTAGAATTGATTTATAGTTTTGTTTCTCTCCATATTTATCAACTACCGTTGATCTAATAGATTTACCATCTATATTAATCCACATATCTTCATCTGTATCCAAATATTGTTTCATCCATTTGTGTAAAGCCACATTCAAAGATTCATAAGGCAGGGCAGTTAAGATATTCTGAACGCTTGTTGAAGAAGGTGCTCCGTGCTGTAAATTATAGCGTTCAATAAAAAAAGTTGCATTGTTTTTAATAAAACGACCAATACTGTTTAGTCCAAAATATCCACTCATCCCTGCTATCACGACCATCTCTAGAAATTGAGCTAAAGTAAATCGCTGACCTTGTCTTCTTCTATAATCTGGAATTTCAGCTGAAAAAAAATGTAGTGTTTTCATCTATGAAAATTTATCATATTATTAAAAACACTAATATATTAATAATTCTTCTATATTAATAAACATGCAGTGTATGACCCTGCCTTCGGAGGGGGCAAGGGGGCAATGTCGTTAAGTTAAGAGTTATCTGTTTGATAATCAGATAGTTAATTTGTATATTAAGGCGTAAACATAACGTAAAAAGATGAAGAAGCATCAAAGAGTACATCAAGCTAATCAAAAGTTTGAAAAAAAAACTGACTTCTAAAGAATTTGTTTCCCGTCATCGTGTCAAACCAACCGACTTCACAAGGGAACGGAGTTTACCTTTCCAG
>JBLHWH010000318.1:0-5504 GCA_047628935.1 Halioglobus sp.
ATCATTGTCTTGTTGTTTAATTCTATGATATTTTATGGTGTTGGTTACTCATTATTAAGCACAAGTAAATTTGGATCTTCCTGGCTTGGAATTTTCACTGTAGTAAATGCTTTTATCCACTTTGGAGTTGCCAAACTGATACAAACTAAAAAGTCATCTGATAAAAATTTATTTTACTTGGTTATAGGTTTAGTGCTTGTATTCTTAACTATGGCTATTCCTGTTCAACTTGATGGTGGCTTCGTGACAATAATGTGGATGGGCATGGCTGCCCTATTGTTTTGGATTGGCAGGACAAAAAGTGTCCCGTTTTACGAATACATCTCATATGGATTGATACTAATCGCATCTTTCAGTTTAGCACAAGATTGGGAGGCTGGCTATCGTACAGTTCGTTATGGTAGTACCGGATTTAAAATAACGCCAATAATCAATTCGATTTTTCTTACTTCATTGATCTCAATCATATCCACTGGATTCATTAATTGGATGGCAAGAAAACCAGAGCATTTAGAAAATTCAAAGGTAAATCTAGAGTTGATGAAAATCACAAAAATAGCTTTGCCAATATTATTCCTTGGAATCCTGTATTTCACCTTCTTCAAAGACATTCAGTACTATTTTGACCAGTATTTTGAAGATTCAACTAAAGAAGTTCCAAAAAGTGGTGAAAGTCGACTTAACATAATAAAAAACTATAGTATATCTTCTTTGAGAAATATCTGGCTGATCGTATATTCTATGTTTTTCATGTCTGGAATATTATTATTTATTTCTCGAAAAACAAAGAATAGAATCATACACAAAATAGTAATCTTATCATCTTTAGTATTGATTTTCATATTTTTGACTGGAGGACTTTTTGATATCAGCGAATTGCGAAAAGCTTATATCGATCAAACCAACGCTGACTACTATAACATTGGAACTTACTATCTATGGATAAGGTATCTATCCATTGCAGTATTCTCTGGTTTGTGTTTGATGACTTACAAATTCGCTAATCGGCACACGAACACTCGTCTTTTAAAAATATGTATAGACGTCACGCTAGCATCAATATTGTTGTGGCTGTTAAGTAGTGAATTGATTCACTGGCTAGATTTCTCAGAAAGTAGAAACGAATATGGCCTAGGTTTGTCAATCTTATGGGGTATTTATAGTGCCTCAATTATTGCTTTCGGTATGTGGAAACATAAGAAGCACCTTCGATTATTAGGTATAGCTATATTTGCTCTTACTATAGTTAAGTTGTTTTTATATGATCTAGCAAGCTTAAGTACCATATCAAAAACTATTGTATTGGTAGCTCTTGGCATTTTGCTTTTAGGTACTTCTTTCCTTTACAATAAATACACGATCGATGACAATACAGATGAGGAATATTAACCTAATAGTCGCTTTTCTTTTTTGTTTTCAAATGCTCGGATTTGGACAAATGAATAAATACGAATACTTGAGACCTATCACTGATTTGGCAGATAGCGTGCAATGGCAGCGAATAGATCTGCCTTTGGATATTTACAATAAAACAAAAAGTAACCTATCAGATATTAGAATCTATCAAGTGGTGTCGAAAACAGATACCATGGAGTGTCCCTATATTTTTGATGCATCCATAAATAAATCTAAATCTTACGAAGTTGAATTTCACCTATTGAATCAATCTAAAAGATCTATTGGTCCATCCTTTACATTTCATCCGCAGGATAAAAAGATAATAAACGAGATATTCCTCGATTTTGATAATTTGAATTTTGATTGGAAAGTTATATTAGAAGGAAGTACGGACCAAAAATCATGGTCTACCATCTTGGATGATTATCGCATTCTGGCTATAAAAGGACCAAATGGGGAATATCGATTTACTTCCCTATACTTTCCTAAGTCTAACTTTGAATATTATCGAGTAACCATAAAAAGTAAAGATGATGTAAAATTTGGTAAAGCAACTCTTCATTTTGAAAAATCAGAACAGAACAGATACAGTGAAATCCCCATAAATAGTCAATTGTTTGAAACAGATAAAAAGAACAAAGAATCAATAATAAAAGTAATTTTGGCGAAGGTCTTTCAAGTGGACCAAATTCAGCTGAATGTAAATAGCAAAGGAGATTATTATCGACCAATAAATATCACAGTCCTACACGATAGTACATTAATTGACAAAAAATGGAATTACCATTATCGTTCTTTGTATCAAGGTACGCTCAGTTCACTTCAAGATGCCCGTTTTGACTTTGACGACGGATTTGGAAAAACATTCCGAATTACAATAGAAAATCATGATAACCCAATGCTCGATTTAGGTACAGTGACGCTAAGAAATCGAACACGATCAATATACAGTAAACTCACAAAAAAGGATCAATTGTTCTTATGTTATGGCAATGGTGATGCTTCTTTCCCTAATTATGATTTGAAATATTTCAAAGACGATATAGAGCTACATGGCAATCCAATAAAACTTGGAACAGAAACACACCGTACGGTCTCAAAAGACACCATCGAAAAACCACTTTTCGATAATAAACTGTGGCTCTGGGTTTTATTATTTTTTTTAGTTGCAGGACTGGGTTGGGTTTCTTTGAAAATGCTAAGGAATGATTCAATAATAAAGTAACATTCCTAAGGGAAAAATAGCTTCCATTTCATAGTTCTATATCATGATATTTTTCACTAAATTTACATAAAATACCGCTATGAAATACTTCATCAGTTTTCTGTTTTCTTTAATTATTCTCGCTACATCCACTTCACAGGAACTTGGTTATGAAATCATGCCAACCTATAGTAAAGCCATCAAAAAGGATATATTAAATGATGCTAGAAAATTGAGCGATATCAATCCTGACGTTCCTAGTTCGTGGATTAATAAATACCATCCGGTAAAAATTACAGCAACATCTGGTGGTAATTTAGTATCAATCGAAAGTGAAGATGACCTATTAAACAAAAGTCAAATTCAAACTTTAAATAATGCTGATTTAGGTTCTGATATTAATGTAAGTGTGAAATACAATCCAAAGAATTCGACAGAAGACAATATTCGAGAAATAAACTTTACTTATTTGATTGTTCCTGAAACAGAAGCTAGATTTTCTGAAGACTATCTAGATCTTAAAAGCTACATCAAAACTCATGTTATCGATAAATTGTCAGAGGCTAAATCAAAAAGTATTGAAAGTGCAATAGTGCGATTTACTATTGGTGAGGAGGGAAAACCAATCAATCCTGTAGTAGAATTATCTTCTAAAGACACTGAAGTTGACCAACTACTTATAGATATGATTACCAATATGCCAACTTGGAAACCTTTAGAAGAAAAAGATGGGTCCAAAGTCAAACAAGATTTCGTTTTTAACATAGGGTCTATGATAGGTTGCTAAATAGTTAGCATAAAAGCTTTACATTTTCCCATAAAATAACTATGTGCAATGTCAAATGATGATTCTTCCATCGAAATTAACTTTATAGACCATGTAGCCATTAGAGTCAAAGATTTTGAAAGATCGATAGAATGGTACAAAAAGGTTCTTGGTTTAAAAAAACATCAACTTCCTAAATGGAATCCTTATCCTATATTTTTGTTAGCTGGTAAATGTGGCGTAGCATTATTTCCTGCCGACATAAATTCCCCAAATGCTAATAACGATTCTAGCCTAGTAAAAATAGACCACTTCGCCTTTAATGTATCAAACGACAGCTTTCACAAAGCAAAGAATAAGTATAAAGACTTAGGCTTAGAATTTACTGTTAAAGATCATCATTATTTTCACTCCATTTATACAAAAGATCCGGATGGTCACATTGTAGAACTAATCACTATAATGGTAGATGAAGATAGTTTTTATAAAATAAATAAGAAACACCACTAGCTGAAACTGCCATGATTATACTTACCTCAGTCTTAGCCATCACTTTTTGCTTACTTTCTCTTATACACTTCAATTGGGCTATAGGTGGTATTTGGGGATTTGATAATGCGTTACCTACCAATGAAGATGGAGAAAGAATATTGAATCCTCGCAAAATTGACAGTTTTATAGTTGGGCTGGGTCTTCTAGGATTTTCGGTATTCTACTTATATGTAGCTGGTATCATATGCCTTCCAATTTCAGAACTCATATCAAAATACTTAAAATGGATCGTTCCTTCAATATTCATACTCAGAGCGATTGGAGACTTTCGATATGTCGGATTATTTAAAAAGGTAAAGAATACAAATTTTGGCAGATTTGACACTGCCTTTTTCACTCCCCTTTGTTTTTTAATAGGCTTTCTTGGCTATCTAATTGCGTATTATAAACTGATTTAAGAATACCCCAAACGTTAGGTGTTGCAAACGGATGTTTGTTACACAAGCCCCCCTCACACCAACTCATAATTTGTGTAATTTTAAACTGTTATCGCTATTACTTTCTATTTTAAGGTTTATGCAATTCATGCAAAAATTCAAAAGTCAATTCTTCTGTTCCAGTAGGTATTTTTAAAATTGATCTAGTTCTATTTTTCTCTTTCATAAATGCAACTAGACCTCTCATTCTTTGATTTTGGAAAAGAGTAGATTTTCTAAATGTAAATCCCTTCCAAAAATCTACTTGTTTAGAGTCCGGTAAATCCCGATAATTCGTCGATAATAAAGGTTCTTGACCAAAATATTGATAATTCATAGGTGGTAGATTTCGTGAAGTGAGATCAGTAAACAAGTAAGTATCTCCATAATAGAAGTACTCATCATCAGTTTCACTAGTTGCAGAACCCTCACCTCCATCAGCCACAATGGCAGCGACCGTACCTGCAATTATAGCGGCACCTGCAACTATAGCTATAGTCTTATTATTAGCCGTTCTTTTAGAATTTTTCATCTCAAGATTAAGAATCATAAGTTCTGGATCAACGCCCTTGAATCTCCCTCCAGAAACTGGATCCAGTAACCTGAATGATTTAGGATCAATAAGTGCTCTTTCCTCCCCTGTGTTTTCGATAGCTATATCAAAGTAATCAAACTTCTTGTCAGAATGACTATACACAACTTCTACGATCAGGTCATCACCAACTTTCTCTCCTATGGCTGTGCCGCGCTGCCAATAGCCTAAATCATTTTTACCAAGACTGACTCGCGAGATCGGTACTGGAGAACAATTATATAATAAAGTGGTACTTACCAGAAAAGCTAAAACAATTGTAATGTTTAATTTCATAGTGGTTAGGTTTTAATTAATGCTTCGCTCTGTTGTAAAAGTAATCGATTTAGACATCATCTTATAAAAACTTATCGTTAAACAAGAATTAAATGATGTTGCAGTAATGTTAATTTAATACACTTAAAAACAAACAATTAGAATATAAAAGTAAAGTTATAACTTAAAAGCAAGCATCTCTCCTACTTACAAGATAGCATTAAAACAATCAAGTTGGGAATGCTAGCATCTCCCCTTCTTTCACGTGTGGGAAAAAATCCTCAAGTTGGGAATGCTAGCATCTCCCCTTCTTTCAGGTGT
>JBLHWH010000319.1:0-5366 GCA_047628935.1 Halioglobus sp.
GGACAAAGAAGATATTTCATTTTTAATGTATGTTTTGTTAAAAGGCAATTTACATATATGAAAGTAAAATAAGACGATCTAAAGGTGCCCCCTAAGTTCCGATGTTTTATTAGTTTTTTAAGTGCGTAGTGTACTATATTAGGTGAATAGTCAATAAGATACGACTAAAAAGAAAAAAGCGCAGAACTTTCGAACGACGCTTAATTATACTTTCATCAAATTAACTTTACTTGTCCCAGTCAGTTCCTTTATGTCCCCCATCGCAGAAAGGCTTGTTTGCACTCAATCCGCATCTACAATAAGTGGTTTTATTTTCTTTTAACTGCACCGTTCCATCTGCATGTGTAATCTCACAAGTCCCAGAAACCATTAATGGTCCCCCAGGTATTACTTTCACTTTGATATTTTCATCGTTTAATTTTTGATTTTCCATTTTTTTCTTCTTTTAAGTTATAATACGATAATGCACCAGACGGACATTTACCAACTTGTGCTATAATTTCTGCTGATGTGCCTCCTTCCATCTTGAACCAAAGTCGATTAGTCGGTTTAAAACACTTTTTAATCCTTTCCAACAAGAATTATCATGAATGAAGTGATTTAATAATTCCTAACCATAACAAACTGCAAGGCTTGGAGACCTTGACAAAGCTAATTTTTATATTGGTAGATTAGCTACAAGTACAAAAATAACTGTTGTCCAATAGCTTCGATGCTTGCACTAATAGATGAAGAGCGAGACCTTAATTCACTTCAATACAAAAATGTGATTGCCGTATTACCGAGCTATCATCATTTTTGCATTCATTTTTGATTTTCTTATCCATATTAGTATGAGTAGTTTTTATGATTCTGATTTTGGCTTCAGATCTGGGACTCTCCATTTGGTTTCTGAGATATCCACCGACTGTACACCATCTATTGCTTTGTTCGCTCTTCTCTTGTTCATTATCAAACTGATTGTCATTATTATACTGGTTCCAATAATAACAAATAACAGTATACCTTGACTAAAATTCTCCATAACTAAATACTCAGGAATTTTATAAAACAGTAAAATTGTAATCAATCCTCTAGGTGCTATAAATACCTGCGGATGTATATCCGATCCCAATGATGCTCGCAGCAATACAAATCTAATAATATATATAACCGCTATACATAAAATTGAAACTAATAGCACTGACAAACTACCCAATGAGGAGAACACTATGGTAATACCAAATACTACAAAAAAGAATGTTCTGATTACAAATGCTGTTTCTAAAGTAATAACATGAAGCCCATGATATATATCGTGTGCTTTTTTCTTATCCAGCCACTTTTTGAGCGGCCCCACGAAAAACAAATCCATATTCGCTATAACCAATCCGAAAATTAATATAATAATCAGTGCCGATAAATGCATCAATACTCCAACTGAATAAACGAGCAATAATGTAGCAATCAATAAAAACAGCTTAGCTGACGAACTAATTCTCTGAAAAATCAATACAATCATATAACTTGAGATCAATGCTATTGCCATAATCAATAAAAAAGAAAGTGCAAAACTTCCTAAACCACTAGCAGAAGCATCTGATCCAGGTTGCACAATCATACCGTCTAACAACTGGAAGAGCATAATACCGAGAATATCTGAAAAGGTACTTTCGTATATGTGAAACTCCTTTTTATCATTCCTTAAATCAACAACACTCGGTATTATAATAGCACTCGATAAAATAGATAGTGGTGTAGCGTATAACCAAGCTACGAGTTTACTTTGCTCTTTATACTCACTGAAGTCTATAAAAAAGTGTAGGATCTCAGCTGTAACCCACGTAGATAATAGCAATCCTACCAATGCAATACCAAGTGCTAACAGTATAGGAACAAGTTTACTTCGCTCTAGTTTCAGCTCTAGAGCGGCTTCTAGTACGATCATAATCAAACCTATGGTACCTAGAATCTTAAGAATTGGTAAGAAGTCAAAATTTCCAATTCCAAAATTGTCCATTCCTAGTTTGACAAATACTCCAAATATGATAAGCAAGAGGACAGATGGAATACTAGTTTTCTTAGATATCTCACCAAAAAGAAAGGAAACTATCAATATAACAGATGCCGCTATGATAAACGGATATGGTTCTTTCATTAGATCCTCCATATTACTTATTATTTATTTCGTTTATTGAAAATCCAGCATTTTGGATATTAGACTTTATACTTTCTCTCATATTACCTGTGGATACCATCGCTTTCAATATCAAATCATTATTCTGAGAAGTGATTGATACCTTTTCATTCGCTAGATAAGGAAAATTAAAAAGACTCTTCTCCACAGCATAGATTCTTTTTTGATCAGATCTCTCTTCTTCATCTTTTATAAGTAGTGATAAAACCACTTTACCAGCCTCCGACAGGAGAACGATTTTGTCTCCTTTCCAATTGTTGAATGGATAGAATGTCTTTTCATTATTAGAACTTATATGCATACCTCCTAGGTTGACATTAGTCAAAACACCTGTAGTCTCCCCTATTCTGATTTTATCTCCCATGTGTATCTTAGAAAAATACAGATTAAAGATCGATCTAACATATGCAAAAATATTTTTATAAATAAATCCAAAAATAATAAACAATAGCATTAAATGAAATACTGGATTTACAGCTAAAAACACAATAGCTATTAATGACAATATGAAACAGAAAAACATGTGATACCCAATCGAAGTCTTCCACGAATGTCTCCTAAATAAGTGAAACCTATCTACAATCAATAATACCAAAAGTCCTACTCCAGCTAAAATTAAGAACTGAAACCATGATACAAAGCTATATTCTAGAAATTCATTCATGTTTTTGTTTTAAATTCAATAGCTCTTTCCACTGAGTGGATCAAGAATGGGTTCACAGAAACAATATTCGCTCTAGAATAGGTTAATATTTTTAGGCCTATTAAATATCTTATATGATTCATAAAATCAGTATATTCTAAATCAGTAAGCATGCTTGACAAATCATTCTCACTGACATTTTGATAACAAAGGATATACTTCAAAATAGTTTTGTGATCATTGACCAATTCTACAAAATCTTGAGACTTGAGATCAGGTTTATATTCTGCATTATAAAATCTCGAATATTCCAACATCGCATGACCTATATTCCCATTTGCATTTCTCAATATTGGACTTATTGTATTCTCATGCTCAGTATCAGATAAGCCTAACTCTGGCAGTGCTCTATGCCTCATCAACAAAGCTTCTTCTATATCATCATTGGCCAATTTACCAACGCTTATTTGAGAAGAAAACAATAAACTAAGATCACGAAAAATACCAATCCTAGATTTTAAGTATGAATTACAACTTACTATGAAAAATATATCACCTTTAAACTTTTGAATCAACTCAAATAAGGTACTTATATTATCATATAAATTGTTCTTTCTATTATGCCATTGACCAAGATCATCAATTGTCAGTATGATTTCCTGACCGATATATTGATGTGCTATGTTCGTTACTACTTCTTTGATGTCATAACTTCTCTCAAATGATTTATTCTTAGTAAAATAAGGTTCTCCAGCATTCACACTGATCATCTCATCTGTCATTTCAGATTGGGACAGCATACCCATCAATGCAGATTTACCGGTTCCTGATTGTCCGTATATTAATATAGCGGCTGCATATCCATCTTTCCATAGCTGATAATCATTTGTAATAGGCTTTATCAAGTCTGGTCTTTGAACAGAAAATGACTTTCCTAGATATCCTTTCTTCAAAAACAATGATAGTCGTTCGTCATTTTTGTTTAACATCAGCTTATTTGAGATAAACCTATTGTGAGCCGTTCTATCAAGCTCTACATATTTTGCTAATGATTTTTTAATCCATTCATAGCTAGATGCCTTGTACTTCCTATAAACAGAAACCATCCTTTTTTGAGCATCTTGACTTATATTAGTCATTTGCACGCTGCCATTATTAGGCATAAAAAGGCTATTCTCATCATAAATAGAAGAAGCATAGAAGTCTTGGTCTAAATAATGTTCTATTTTGATAGTGCTCACTGTTGCCTCCTTTTGTAATGGACTTATATGTTGTGTTCTCAGTTCTATGATTCCCACTTTTACATCAGATAAAGAAGTATCATAATAATTTTTATCATCCAAAATCAATGCTGACAACTTCACTCTAGCATGATTCAAAGCTGCTAAACTCGACTCTAAAGCAAGATTTCGCTTATTTTCTAATTCAATAATATGAGGATAGACATTCCCAGAAAACCACTTTGAAATCTCTGATTGAATATCTAATGATTTTGTAACTAAGCGCCCGGAATCCGCCTCAACGGGAACATTCAAACTTATTTTATCCACATAAGAAAGCACCTCCATCGACTCAATTGCTTGTAAGGATTCCAATATACTATAGGAAATATTTATTCCATCAATCACCTCAGATATCTTTTCCTTAGTTCCAGTAGGATGAATTTCATTTACCAATTCTGCAACCGTATTTATTTGTCTGATCAAACTTTCAACTACACCTGTCTGTTTTTGTAAATTTAAATGGAATTCCCTTTTGAAGCTATCTAGATTAAGACGTATTTCATTTACCTTATCATGGCTTCTGTAAATTTTTTTTAGTTGAATACTTAATTCCTCTATTTGATCTAAAATATATGAAACAGGATTTACCTGATGTTTATAGTACTTTATTTCTTTAGCAGACAAATTGTTTTTTGACCTATTTGTAAGTATAACTGAAGCAGCCTTTTTTATTGTAGATCCAAGATTTATTATGAAGTCTCTATCTACAGTAACATTATCATGTATATATTGCTCATACTTAACCAAAGCCAATAGAGAATCTCTTAGTAGAAGTGAGAAATCTCTAATTTTGATTGACCATATAAAAGCCGTATGGTAGTTCTCTGAGGAAGTTTCGTTTTCTGAATACCCTTGAAAAAACTTACTTATTGCTTCTAAGCTATGTTCCGATTTTTGATAGAATACATGAGCAGTCAGGTCTTCTTTCGATACTTGAGACCAGTCATTTAGTTTATTCAGTAATTCAGTACCGTTTAGAACTTCCATTAATTACGATTCTTCTATTTATATTATAACTCTTTACTATGTAAATATATCCACTTCATTTCTATTCCAAAAATCTATCCATTTATATCAGTAGATTATTTTAAATAGATTTCTAGTAACCGTATTCATTTGCACATAAAAAAGCTAATATCACTTATAAAGTTCATTCATTGTTCTAATGTGTAAATATTGAAGTAATAATAAAACAATAATTGAATAGTCATGTATATATTTGTAATTCGATTTTCACCTAACCATATTTTGAAAATGTACAAAG
>JBLHWH010000320.1:0-5211 GCA_047628935.1 Halioglobus sp.
AATGAAATAGGAGTCTTTTCAAGGCCAAGTTACAAGCTCGCCTACGAAAAAAGGATATCTGATAATCAATGAGTTAGTTTACGTTAGTCAGAATTAAAATTAAATGAAAGAGAAGATAGAACAATTGATAGCTGAAGGAGAAGGATTTACTTTTGAGGAGAATAGTATTTCTCACGACTATGGAACCTTTAGTACTCCGTGTGTCAAATTACAATCATGGATAGCTGAATGTGAAGATTTTTTAATTCAGAATTATGGACGAGAAAGTACTCCCTGGAGAATTTTCGAAAGAGTAAAGTTAGATCATTTTGAAGGGTATGAAATACATGAATTTAACAAGGAAAAGACAAAATTACTTAGTGCACTTAACTCATGCTTAAGGATTAGTTCAATTATTAAAATAAATGAATCCAAAGTGGACTTGGATTTGACTAAAGTTTTTATTGTTCATGGCCATGATGCATTATTAAAATCGGAAGTTGCACGTTTCATTGAAAAATTAAACCTTGAAGTAATAATCTTACATGAACAAGCAAGTTCAGGTAAGACAATTATCGAAAAAATAGAAGAACACTCAAATGTAGGTTTTGGAGTAGTTTTATATACCTCTTGTGATGTAGGAGCAAAAAAGGAAGAAAATCCATCGTTAAAACCGAGAGCAAGACAAAATGTAGTTTTTGAACATGGATATCTAATTGGAAAAATAGGAAGACAAAATGTATGTGCACTTGTCAAAGGTAATATTGAAAAACCTAATGATATATCTGGTGTAGTTTATATTTCAGTGGAAGCGGAATGGAAATTAGACTTGGCAAAAGAACTTAGAAATAGTGGATATGAAATTGATATGAACTTAGTTATTTGAACAAAAATGCAAAACAAGTGACATGACGATCATGCCTCCTTCGTCAGCACGCCGCATGTCACAGAACCGTTACTGATCATAAAAAATGAATAAAGAAGACCAACATATTAAACCTGTAATGCAAATAATCCTGGGGATTGGTTTGTTTGTTATTTACTTGCTTACTGAGTCTCCAATTAAGATACTCGCAAAGTATAAAGACACAAACTCTTACAGCCCTAATGATGAATTGTTCTTTTTTTTCCTAAAATGGATTTGCCTTTTAGTTTCTATGTTTTTAATATTTATTGGAGTTATCCAAATTGCAAAACGACTAATACCTAAAGATGAAGGACAATAATAGGCCGCTTGCTATATTGGACGTTGATGAAACTCTTATATATGCGTCAAAGGAAAAACTTGAAAGAAATCCAGACTTTGTAGTTTTTGATTATCAAGTGTATAAAAGACCCAATTTGGATGAATTTGTAAGAAGGCTAATAAAGTCATACGATATTGCCATCTGGTCATCAGCTGGGAACGATTATGTGAATTCCATAATTAATCAACTTGCATTAAACGTTGAAATTCAATTCACTTGGGGCCGAAACGAAGCAACACAAAAGAGACAGTTAAACGATTACTATGAAACAGGAAATGATACGGAGTTCTATTATGTGAAACCTCTTAAGAAAGTCAAGCGAAAATGTTACGGATTAGAACGAATCCTAATTGTTGATGACTCTCCCCATAAATCAAAGCTGAATTATGGTAATGCGATTTATCCTAAGTCGTATAAAGGAGAATTAGAGGATAATGAACTTCTTATTTTGATTGATTATCTTGACTCTATTAAAGACGAACCAAATTTCAGAACGATTGAAAAGCGAAACTGGAGAAGGAAATACGATCAGTAACACAGCATGATCACAGAATCACTCCTTCGTCGTGACTCTGGATATGCATAATCCGTTAGCAAAAATTAAAAAAGGAATAAATGACGAGTAATCAATAAAGCAATAGAAAAGGTCTTACTAATAGACATGAAATAATTCAAATGCTTGATAGGTGAAGACAATATTCTTATTTACTATTTGCTTCGGTGAACTTTCACCAAACTTCATTGTGCTAGGAAGTTAAACAATGCACTAGTAAACCAAAAGTTATGATCAAATTTTTTAAAAGTAGTGTTCTCATTGGAATATTATGTTTTGTATTTCAGGTATATGCACATAGTCAAGTACGTACTAGTATTTTAGAGCATAAAAAAGATTTTCTAAAAATAGTAAAACAACATAATTCAGGTAGTACTAAGGAATTAAAAGTAAAAAAACCTGATATTGATTCCTTTCTGAAAAAAGATGAGCGGGAAGGTCAAGAAACTTCTAGAGTAGCTGTCAATGTTGATGTTGATTATGATAAAGGTGCAGGTAAGTTCTTTTCAACTGAAGAATCAACAAACTGGAAAGTTTCATTTGATGCACAACAGGCGACCTCGTTAAGTTTTAAATTTGAAAACTTAAACCTTCCAAAAGGCTCAGAAATGTATATCTATTCAGATAACAAAAGAATGGTAATGGGACCTATTAAGAATATTAATGTGCACGATGGTAATTATATGACAGATATGATTTATGGAGAGAAGGTAACAATTGAAGTTATTTTGCCCAATAAAGTCAATGCATCTGATTTTTCTATCAATGTAGAAAGAATCTCTTATGGGATACAGTCTAATATATTCTCTAATGATTCTAGATTTTATGGTGATTCAGCACCTTGTAATAATGACATTAATTGTACAGTAGGTAATGGATGGAGTGATGTGCGAAATGGTGTGGCTATGATTATTCGTGATGGAGCCAGAGTTTGTTCTGGTTCATTAGTTTCAGATGGCTGTGAATCTGGAAGATCCTATTTTCTTACTGCATTTCATTGCTTTGCTGGTAATAGTACAAGTCTTTCTAAAAACGATAAGAAAGATATAGAAGAATCGTCAACTTACAGATTTTTTTATGAAAGCCCTACTTGTGATGGCCCTGATGCCACAACGTGGACAACAATCAATGGAGCGGAATTTAGATCTGGCTCTGCAACAACTGATTTTCTTCTGGTTGAATTATTAGAGCCGACTACAGGGATAGCTAAAAATAATGTCAATCCAGGGAGTTTTACGAATATAAGTTTTGGATGTATACATCATCCCAAAGGTGATGTTAAGAAGATTTCTATAGATAATGATCCTCTTGATACAAGTGGAACTAATTTTTTCATTATTGAGGATTGGGATGATGGATTAGTACAGGGTGGTTCTTCGGGTGGTCCATTATTTGATTTTTCTCATAATATAATAGGTATTGTAAGTGCTGGCCCCACTGGGGTATCTTGTACGAGCCCCATCGGTGGTAGTACTCTTGATAATGGAACATATGGAAGAATGGACGCATCTTGGATGGGAGATGGCACAAATAGTACAAGCCTTGAACCTTGGCTTGGAAATAATTTACCACCTGATTTCGCACTTACAAATCATTTAGATAGCTTAAATAATATATCTGGACCTAGTGTAATGTGCAGAGGACAGCAAGCGGCGTTTTGTGCAACATCAAATACGGGGTCTTCAGGTTATTCATGGTCAGTAAGTCCAACTGATATGTTTACTTCTAGTACTTCGGGTACGGGAACATGTGCTACTTTAGAAGTAGATGAAGATTATATGGGGAATGGTTGGGCTACATTATCGTTTACTGGCAATTTTCCTGTTTACGGTACTTGTACATCTTCAGGAACAATAACAAAAAAAATATGGATAGGACTACCTGAACAGCCTTCTCTCAACCTACCTGCATGTTTTAATAAACGAACTAATATTTCGATAAGTGTAGAAGGTGATGGTGCTACTACATACACTTGGGAATTTCCTAGTTGTCCATTTGTTATGCCTCCCAATGATCCCCATCCAGATTGTTGGTTTAATTATGACGGCAATACATCCGACGATCAAATTAATATCTATGTAGGGCAACAGACAGGTAGTATAAGCGTATGGGCGACTAACGCTTGTGGTACAACGTCAGTGAATGTTCCAATAAACTTTTGTGATCCTCAAGAAGAAGGTCCTGGGCCGCATATTAGAAATAGTCATAAATCTATAATCAAAAAAGTGAGCGAAGTTGAATTTGATTTGTACCCTAATCCTGCATCAGATTTTGTTATAGTAAGAAGTAGCGGAATTGAGCTAAAATCAATAGAGATTCTATCTTCTTCAGGACAAATAATTAGCAATATAATTCCGACAGGAAACGAGACTGTGCTAAAAACAGAATGGCTACAGACTGGGCTATACTTTATTAAAGTAAGCAATGCTAGGATGGCGAGCTTGAAAAAATTATTCATTGTAAATTGAGAATCATGAAATATGGAATTGCTTTAAGCTTATTAATTTTTATTAGTAGCATTTCTATTTCCCAAGGGACAGATAATAGATTCAAATTAAAAACATCTTTTGCTATCGGGGGTACAGATGACCGAATATTTGGTTTGCCTGAAAGCTATACTGCAGAAGTGATGCAGTGGAACAGGGATAAAACCTTACCTTCTATGTATTTTGATGTAGGGTTAGAATATAATTTCTTGGAAAGAGGAAAATTGGCTTTTAAAATTGGATTAAATTATGCTTTCGAATGGAATAATTCACGAAGGAATTATAATCATTGTATCATACAAGGTAATCCGTGCTTCAGAGTATTATTATTTGTTGATGGGTATAGCTATCATTTGTTAGGAACTTCATTTACTTTGGATTATACTATTTTTAATTTACCAAAAGGGCATATTAAAATTGGTGTTGGAATATCACCAAAGTTAAGATTTCTTACATACTATGATTCGGAGTACAAGTATTTATGGAAATTAGATTATCTTTTTACAGAGATTACACCTCAAATAAGTCTAGCACTTCCTAGCTTTGAAATTGGCTTTTATGTAAGAGGATGGCAACATCGCAAAGTGGATCGTGGGATTTATCCTAGTTCTCCTGGAGGAGGGGCTTATTCTTTTTTAATGAAAGATTATATGAATATTAATCCATGGAAAATTGGCATTTTTGTAAAGCAAGATTTACCATTTTTGAAAAGTAAATCTAATCTCGATGAAATAGAGTAACATTTGCTAACAATAGATAAAACGGAATCCAGCCCTATCGGGGCTGGTCTCCGTTTATCAAGGGCCGTTACCCACAATTGTGTGCCCTGAATGAAAACCAAGACCATTGATTAGATCAAATAAACTTGGAGATCAATGCTGTATTTAAGATGGAGGTAGGTCCTCCGCAGACGCTGTAAAGGCGGAGTCTGCAAATCACCTTAATG
>JBLHWH010000321.1:0-5202 GCA_047628935.1 Halioglobus sp.
CACCTAGATTTTTTTCACCGAGCGTTAGCGTCACATCTAATTTAGACGCCGAGCGCTAGCGTCACACCTAGATTTTTTTCACCGAGCGTTAGCGTCACATCTAATTTAGCCGCCGAGCGCTAGCGTCACACCTAGATTTTTTTCACCGAGCGTTAGCGTCACATCTAATTTAGACGCCGAGCGCTAGCGTCACACCTAGATTTTTTCACCGAGCGTTAGCGTCACATCTAACTTTGACTTATAACTTATTCAAATCGAATCCTTTGTTCGATAGCCTACCCTATTTATTCTTTTGATCATGCTTATCTATAACGGCCCTTGATAAGAGGAGGAGTGACGAAGGAGCTCTTCCTTCTTATCTATTGTTAGTACCAGTGTTTCTAGTATAAGTTTTCTATGTAATATCCTTTTGGAGAAATTTGGACATTATATAAAATTTTAAACAAATAATCCTCCATTAGTTTATTGGCAGCGTCTTCTGTAGTTGCTATTTCACCATAGTCTCTATTCAGTTGATTGATGTCTAGTTGTTCATAAATTGGAATAGCAATTAATCCATGATTTTCCAATTGCGTAATACTTTCAAGAATTTCACTTATTTCAGAATACCCAATTTCTCTTACTTTATCTGTTGAATAGTCTTTTTGATATTTAATCATCTTTAAGAGAGCAAAATCAGTATCGGAACAAGATCTCTTTATTGAATTGAATACTTTCTCTTGATCTTTAATAAACCACTCTTGAAAAGCTGAATTTTTATCTTGTTCAAAGAAGGGATCTTCAGGTAATTCAGCTATATGCAAACAAAGTGATGATAGTTTATTAAATGTTTCACGTAAATTACCATTCAATGATTTATATAAACTATTGAAATCTGATGTAGTAATAGGACTGTAAGGTTTCGTATCCCTATGATTTTGAAATGATTCAATCCTTGAGCTCAACAGCGATGGTAGATAAGTTGAACTTAATGAATCTATAGAAATTGGATCTAGTAAATAACCAGACATTCTTGGTGAGGCTGCAATAGAATTAATAACTCCATGGGATCCACTGAAGATCCATTTCATACCGTTTAAAGTAAATAGCTCGTCTCGAAGAATTTCCATCGTTTCTTTTGCTGATGTTGACGTTTTTAAAAGTTCTAAGTTATCAATAACACAGACAACACCACCATCCTCATTAGATGGGAACAGCACATTTAGCCAATCTAGTAATTGCTTTTTAAATCCACTTTTTAAGTACCCTTCAGATGTATTTATCTCTGTTGATTCTCCTGCACCAAATGCCATAACTTGTGCTGATATAGATTGTGTCTGTGGTGTATTTAACCATCTATCGATATATTGGATCTCTTTATTGCTTTTTTTAATATTCTTTATTTTTGTTGAATATTTCAATAATGTTTGAACCACCGTAAAGATAATATTATCGGAAAATTCTTTTATGTCACAATCTCTAGTCAATTGGAAAGGTTCAATGCAAGGTATATAAAGTTGTTTCGTTCCTCCATTTACACTTTTATTAAAAACTTCAAAAAGACAAACATTAATTAGACTAGTTTTACCTATTCCATTTACACCCTCAATAGAAATGATTCCAGAGTTACTTAAAATCCTTTGAATTAATTTTTTCTTTATTGCATCTCGTCCAATTAAGAGATTTGTTCCTTTCTCATTACCTTTTAATGGTGATGTTTGAAACGGATTTGATATGTATCCCCAATCATTATATATGCTCATATTTTCTTTTTTTATTTCATTGGTACTAACTATCTTTTAAACGCATACATCTATACCAATATGCGTAGTTTTTCCCCATTTCAAAATTACAGTAAAAACCTTCTCATACATCATAAAATACTTATATTCAATTCTTTACAAAAAAAAACACCGGCTCCTAGCCGTGTATACCCGAGTATTATCTGAATAAAAACGTTTATTAATGGCTTATCAATCCTGATCTTAATTGTAATGCAACTTAATGTAATCAATTAATATTTAGCATAAAAAATCTCAAACCAAATTCAAAAAATTCCATTCCATACCTTTACTTCATAATTCTTCCATTACTTCCATTACTTCTATGCTTTGATAGATCATACAATATCTCTATCTATATTTGAGAGATATTCATATGGTAACGTCCCTTGATAAACGGAGTCCAGCCCCGATAGGGCTGGATTCCGTTTTATCTAATGTTAGTCATACTCCTTCTATCTTATCGCTTCAAAGCAATACGTATTTAAAGTATTCTGAATGATAATATATCCATTTTTATCGTCGCCTAAATCCGAACAATATACAGTACCCACATTCCAATATGCATTACTTTCTTCATAATTGTATGGGTCAAGCCTCCATAAGGTTTTTCCAGTCTTAATATCCACAGCATGAAAAGCCCCAGAGCTTCCACCGACAAAATATAACACACCATTAAGTACTCTGTCGTGTAATCTACTGCTAGTTCCTGCTCCTTCACCTGTCCATAATGTTTGACCCGTTTCTAGGTTTATTCCATACAAAATTTTATTCTCGCAGTTTGCAATAAGTATACCTTCACTAATCTCATATCCTGAGAATTTAAATACATGATCGAAATCTCGTGACCATACTTTTTCTCCAGTTAAGTAGTCGTAACAAAACAAATTTGTTCCAATGTTAGTAATCACCGTATTATTATGTTTTACTAATGGATTCTCAATGTTACCGATTGAACTAGGCTCATTTAGCACTATATCATTGTAAACCCACTCTTTACTTGCCATGTTAAAAAGACCCAGATAAGATTGAACAATCCATTCTGGTGGAAATATTTTTTGCCACGTAACAATGAGAGATTCTTCCCCTTCAATATTTAAAGCGACTGCGCTAGATATTGTAGACGCTCTATCATGAAAGGTCATCGTTGTATCTACATTTGGCAACAGAATAAGCTTTGGGGTTTCATCATAAAAGTCACCTTTGAATATTCCACCAATTTGAAGCCCAGGAAATGAATCAGTAACTATTCCGCTCCAATAATACATTCCATTCAATTCATTAGTATACTTATTGAAGTAAGTATCCCCTGAATACTTTTTCACCGTTTCTCCTTTCGTTACATCAAGCCAATATTGCAGTTTTCCAGTCTTCCAGTGTAATACATTGTCCTCAAATATCGTAAATCTACCTTTGATCGCTTCTTGATTTGGATTATAAAAATCGCTCCATTTCCAAGCGGCTTCACCTGTTGTAAGTTCTAGACCATGGAGTTCTATTGTGCCAGAAATAGTTCTTATAGGTATAATAGCTAAGCCATTAAATATCCAATTACCTCCTACACTATTTGAGTAATCTAACCAATTCCCACTTTCAATATGAGATTTACGCCAAAGTTGGGGCAAATATTCAATCTCCCCCTTTTGATTGGTTGTTACATTATCGTTTTCTTCACCCTCACCGCAACAGCTAAGAGTAAAAACTATTGCAATACATAAGTATATATATAATTTCATATCTAATAATTATTGAGTAACGTCCAAGCATATCGAGCGGCTGACCGATAGGGAAGCTGATCTGATATGCAGTGTTACTTATAGCATTTCACTTCTCGCAATTTGCAACATAATCATTTAATACAGGATCAATTCCAGTATAATATGATAACGCCTTTGATGTCATATTTAGATGATCGCAATCATCTTCGTAGAATGCTTTTGTAAAATACAAATAAGACAAGAATTTCTCACTACTAGGATTAGTTTTTATGTACTGATTTATATATTCAGTTTCATTGTTCAAAGTATCTCTAGTAACTATAGAAAGTTCAATGATCTTTATCATATTAAGCTCTTTGAATTCATCAGAAAATTTGGCGAATTCAATTTTGGCTTCTTCAATTTTATTCGAGTCAAGTAAGCCTCTTAAAAGTTTAACTTGTTGCCTATGATCTTTTATTCCTTCTCCTATTTCCTTAGATACGACTTTGGTTGATTCTATCATTTGTTCAGCAATAGTACATCCCCACGAGTATACATATATATCTTCAATTTTAAATTCACCCAGTTCTTTTGAAAATCGAAATTCAACATAGTTCAATATATTCTCTGAATACACATTGAATATTATTACATTTTCATCTTGCTTCAAAAATGTAATTCCACCAGTTCCTTTAGTCATGTCTAAAAGTATATTCCCAAGTTTAAATTTGTCCTTATATGTTCTAATTAGCATTGATTGATCTTCCCTAGATGGTTTAAAGAATTCAAACGCATCAGACAAGAATAGTTTGTAAGAAAGCATAGAATTTAAGTATTCGGGCTGTCGATTGTTTATAGTTGACTCAATCCTATATGCTATTGCATCAAGCTTTGATTTATTTTGATTAGAACAAGAACATCCAATCATAACCAGAACAATTAATATACTTTTCATTTTTGTCATTCCTTGTTATCAGTAACGTCTCAGTGACATGCGGCGTGCTGACGAAGGAAGCATGATCGTCATGTCACATGTTAGCTGCTGGCTTTCTTTCATTTAGTAATCAGCTACCGTAAAAGCGACTTCTAAGTCATGTAGTTTCGCAATAATTAATGATTGCTTAATTTGATCAAATTGGATTTGACTTACTCTTGTCTTTCGTATAACTTTTAATATTTCTTCTTGGCTATTCTCAGTTTCTATTATTGCATCAATATACTTATCACTTTCAATTTTGAAATATTCGGATTCAACTTTTCTGAAGATGTTAAGCCACATATCCACAGAAACAAAATTTGCCTCTTTTAATTCCTCGTACCCTTCTGAAATACTTACCGCAGTCTCATCATAAGTGATTAAATCTAAAGTATCTTCTTCTTCGTCAGTGATAAGATCTTCAATATCAAAGTCAAATCCTTTTGTACCCGGTCCGAATCTTGGACATATAGTATTAAGTAACTGATGCCATTCGTCGATCCCTATTTTAAATATTCGTTCATGGTTAGATTTATTTCTTGCGATGATAAAAAACGCCATATTAGTCATAAAGTAATTATTTATAATGTTTATTAATTTAAAGCTTTTTGAATTCTAGTTTTTCATGTCAAGTAGGTAAGAGGAATTTCACCTCAAACCTCTCACAGAACCGTACGTGATAGTCTCCCATCATACGGCTCTTATTATACTTAAAGTTACGCGTTTATGAATCCTCTTTCCCAATGAACAAATAATCTAACATTAT
>JBLHWH010000322.1:0-5170 GCA_047628935.1 Halioglobus sp.
AAAAGAAAATACTAATCGGAAACCTCGATAAACAGGGGTATTCAATTATTCAAACTAATGGAATTCAGAATTTCTAAAATTTACTCGGACAACACTAGTTAAATATTACTTTTTTTTGACATAAATCTCCTTATCAACTTTAGATACTACCCTATTCTTTGCATCAAGAATTTGAGCTTTAAAATGAAAAGTTTTCCTACCGTCTAGATCAACCTCAACTTTCATATCTTGTAATGTATCCAATGGAATTTCAAATAATGCGCGTACCGTTCCAATGCCTGGTCTTACATATTCAATAGATGCACTTTTGTCCCATATAATATATTCATCGCCAAAATAAGAGTAGACAGCAAATACAAAAAAAGGGTCACACATCGAATAAAGAGATCCACCAAAATGAGTGCCCGCTGCATTACGATTATACCATCGAAGTTTCATTTCTACTAGGTACGAATTACCCTCTTTCGAGTATTCTTTGATCCGTATCCCTGCACCCAAAAATGGAGGATATAGGTTGATCAATTTCTTGTACTTGAAAAGCTTTTTAATATTAATCATTTGTACTATCCAATAATAAATGTTTTAATAATTAATCGAAAGGTAATATTTTCTTTCTTGTTTGCTTCCATTACACAAAAGACAACTATAATGATTATTTACATTTCACAATAATTCCATACTTTCACGCTTTGATTTAAATACAATGAAAGTAAAAACATCTGAAATAATAGCTGGTCTAACGACGACGATTATATTTGTCGCTCTATTTTCAATAGTTTTTGATGTACCTACAATTTTACCCGACTTTTCTGATTTTAGCTCAATATTTGAATCTAATAAGTCTAGCATAAAAAATAAAAAAAGAAACCCATCAATTAGATCTTCAGGAAATGAAGGAAAAGTAATCGATACTTTCAATGGTGTCAATATCTACTATAATGGCCAAGTGGCCAACATCCAAGGCAGAAATGTAACCTCTGATGGGTATAATTTAGGATTAAAGTATCAATGTGTAGAATTTGTAAAACGATATTACTTTGAATTCTATAATCACAAAATGCCTAACAGCTACGGCAACGCAAAAGATTTTTTCCAGCGCTCCTTAGCGGATGGAGATTATAATTCTGATCGAGGTTTAGTACAATTCCGAAATCCTAGTTTTACCAAACCAAAAATAGGTGACCTCCTTATCTTTGGAGCTACGCAATGGAATGAATTCGGGCATGTAGCCATAATTTCTGAAGTCAATAATTCGACCATAGAAATCGCTCAACAGAATCCAGGAACTAATAATCCGAGTAGAAAATCTTATACTTTAAATTCTAAAAACACCACGTTTAATATTGGGAGCCCTTATGTGTTGGGTTGGTTAGGAAAAAGATGATATTATAACTACAAAACCTTAGCCTACTCATTCGGATTTATTATCCCAACCATTTTAGAATATTTGCATTCCATATATCTGCACGATCAACATTACTTAAAATTCCATTCTCTACTCCTTCATCTATAACCTTACCAGGATAGCTTCCTGGAACTGATTCCATCTCACCTAATGGATATGGGTCATCTAAACCGGTAACGACCTGACTGACTCCATGTCGCTTAATCAATAACTCTAAGCTATCTACATCATGGACCAATGTATCAAAAAATACATTCTTAGCGCCTACACTTTTACGAGGGTCTACTGCTTTTTCAAATAAGTCAGGTCGACCATCATATCCTTGACGACGACGTCCCAGGTTCACTTGTCCGTATTGATTCCCATGAGCATAACATGTTCTCACATTCGAATATCTATCTGGAAAATCGAGAGAAGTAAACATATGATAATGATCCGCCGTTTGGGCGCACATCCATATCAAATGAAACCTCCAGAACTGATCTTCAAGTGCTATCATTTTGGGCGCATCGTAAGGGTGAATTTCTACTGCAAGACCTAATTCATTGGCTAGACTCCATATCGGGTCAACAGCTTCATTAGCAGAAGATTTCCATTGACCGGTTTTATCTTGATAATGTGTGGGTAAGCAAAGTAACTTAAGATTTAATTCTGAAACACATCTGTCGATTTCACTTAGAGCAACATCCATATGTGCTGGTTGCACTACAAATCCACAAGTAAATTTTTCGGAATTCTCTGATTGCACCCTTGCATGAAAGTCATTTTGAAAACGGATAATATCACTTGTCGTTTGTCTATCTAATCCATTACAATAGAGCTGTGACAAAGTTATAAGTACCTCATGGTCTATATTATTAGATGCCATCCATTCAAGCTTTTCTTCTAAGAAAAAACTTGGATCTGTCACTGGGCGTTTCCAGTCTCCCTGTCTCATAAACTTACGATCCTCATCAACCCAAAAATATTTTTTATCCTTCATAAATTGAGGAATATCTTCTGGATTTGGTAATAAATGACCGTGTGCGTTGATTCGTTTTTTAGTAGCCATATATTTAATTGTGTAGTCAGATGCAAGATAGATTAATTGCTGGAAGTTAAACACTCCTAAGAAATGGCATTTTGTGTTTTAACTTAATCCTAAAGTACTTTGCATATCAAAAGCAAAATAGAACTGAGCCTGAGTACGATCTGTGATAAGAGAGCAAGAGACCTTTATCTTGAGTCTAAATTATCTGGGGTACATTGGTAAAGCTCATTGATCGCATGCGATCGATGGCTTAGTTTTTAATTCTCATTAAAAAAATTCAAACTTTTACTTAAGCGCATTGGCTCACCTTTCTTTACAAGCTCAATGAACCTGAATAATTCGTAGGTCTTCAAATGACACGACAACTTCTTCCTCCTTAGTCCTTCTCCCAAGGAGGACATAGCCATAGCTCATGTTTCCTATTCAAATTATTGTCTCAAGACAAACACTAGACATCTTTAAAAAATTAAAATGTGAAATATCTCAAAGATGTCAGACACTTTCACCCAAGAAAAAAGGCAGTATGGGATTAACCATACTGCCTTTCGATATATTTCCTGTTCTTATTCTATAGATGTATTACTTCATCATAAGCCACCGCGGTCGCTTCCATAACCGCTTCACTCATAGTTGGGTGAGGGTGTATTGCTTTTAAAATTTCATGGCCTGTAGTTTCTAATTTCTTAGCAACGATCATCTCTGCAATCATTTCTGTTACGTTAGCACCTACCATATGAGCACCGAGTAATTCTCCGTATTTAGCATCATAGATCACTTTTACGAATCCACTTTTAGCTCCAGCGGCACTTGCCTTACCTGATGCAGAGAATGGGAACTTACCTACTTTTAATTCGTAGCCAGCTTCTTTCGCTGCCGCTTCTGTCATACCAACACTTGCTACTTCAGGGTCACAATATGTACATGATGGGATATTATCATAATCGATTGCTTCAGGATGGTGGCCAGTTATTTTCTCGACACAAGTAATACCTTCTGCACTTGCCACGTGGGCCAATGCTTGTGTTGGGATTACATCTCCGATTGCGTAGATTCCTTTTACGTTTGTTTGGTAGTAATCATCAACTAAGATAAGACCTCTATCTGTCTTAATCCCAAGCATTTCCAAACCTATATCTTCAGTATTTGGTGTAACTCCGGCTGCAGATAGTACTACATCACATTCGATAACTACATCTTCGTCATTCTTTCTATTCTTGATCGTTACTTTACACTGCTTTCCTTTTGTATCAACAGTTTGTACAGCATGACCGCTTAATACTTTCACGCCAGCTTTCTTGAATACTTTAGTGATTTCTTTTGACACATCTTTATCTTCTCTTGGAAGTAACCCTCCATCCATAAACTCCACGACTGTTACATCAGTACCAATGCTATTGTAGAAGTGAGCAAACTCAACACCGATAGCTCCTGCACCAACAACTACCATTTTCTTTGGTTGTTTCGGTAGACTCATAGCTTTTCTGTAGCCAATTATTTTTTCACCGTCAATAGGAAGATTAGGAAGCTCTTTTGCTCTTCCACCTGTAGCTACGATAATGTTTTCCGCTGAATATTCTTTTTTCTTCCCATCAGCGTCAGTAACTACTACCTTTTTACCTCTAGCTAGTTTACCTGAGCCTTCGATAACAGTAATTTTGTTTTTCTTCATCAAGAAACTTACGCCCTTACTCATTCCATCCGCTACACCTCTACTTCTGCTAATCATTGCATCAAAGTCGGCCTTTGGTTTTGCTACTTTGATACCATAGTCTTCAGCATGATTTACATAGTTGAATACTTGTGCAGATTTCAAAAGAGCTTTTGTTGGAATACATCCCCAGTTAAGACAGATACCACCTAAATGTTCTCTTTCAATGACAGCTACATTGAGCCCCAATTGTGATGCTCTAATTGCCGCTACATATCCTCCAGGTCCAGTTCCTATTATTATTAAGTCAAAGTTCATATTTTCAATTTTTCTGTATTAAGTCCTTGAAGTATTGAACCACAGATTTACTTAAGGGTTCAAAAAGTTGTGCAAAGATAATAAGAATGTTTGTGATGTTTTATTGGTTCTTAGAAATAGTACAGCATTTCAGTTAGATCGTAAGTTTTAATAGATTAAATTCCTTTGCTCTCTCGACGTTAGTCAAGTTCCTTTCACAAGCCATCATCGAACCTTCAATAGACAATATGAAACTAAAGAGGTCATGAACATTTTTCTTATTTGTTTACGCCACTTTAGTAGAGTCTTGGCTATTTGCAGAGAAGGAGGACAAAGTCTTATTATCTAACTAATAATACATTCTAATTTTTAATAAATTTCATAGTTTGCATTTTATCGTGTTTCATTAACAACAAGAAATAGACACCGGACTGCAAATCACTTACATCCAATTCATCCCTAAAAGGTACATCCATTATTTCCGTTTGAAATAAGTCAATGATTTTGATGCGCTCAAATTGTATATCGGTCTCCAGCGTGAGGGCCTCCTGAACAGGATTTGGAAATATATTGGTGACCTCCTTTTGTATTCCATGATCTGTTGTTCCATTTATCATACCATAGCTTAATTTAAAATTATCAATATGCCAAGAAGAACTTGTAATGTCATCAGTAGCGCTACTAATTAAATTATAGGGCTACCCATTTAAGCCACAAATAGTTGAATGTCAGCACTATAATTAGTATCTTGTAGCGTAAATAATATGCTATGAAAATACTAAAGGAGCTA
>JBLHWH010000323.1:0-4996 GCA_047628935.1 Halioglobus sp.
ATTGAATGAAGTAAAGAAGTATTTAAATTAATCTGATTATGGAGTGGAATGTTTTATTACTTATAGGTATTGTTGGTGTTTCGGTGATTGTTATGGCTTTGCTCATTATAATGGGTGTAAAATCTTATAGAAATAAAATAAATGCTTCTTATGAGAAAGTCAGTGATCGTGATCTCCTGTTGTTTATTAATGAGCAACCCGATAAGATTATTGATAAAAAGCTAGTGGCAAGGACATTTGATATTAGTAATAGTCAATCAGCATCTAGATTAGGTTCGCTTCAGCATAATGGTGTTTTATCTGTGTTGTATAGTAACTCAATGATAAGATACTCTTATACATTATCACGACCAATAGATAAAAACAGTGACATAAATTTGTCGCAAGAACCATTCATGACATTAGAGGACTTATTGAAGATTTTTAAGCATTATGATCATCAAGTGTCAATGCAGGAATTAATACTTATAACTGGATTACCACTGAAAGTGATTAAGAGAGAAATGAAGTATTTTGAAAAAGAAAAGATCATCAAGATAATGTTAAAAATGCAAAATCAATATTCTTATCAAAGACTTTATATGCTCAATGAGCCCTATAGATCTAATCCTGATGCATTTCTAAAACTTGAAAACACTAATTTTGAATTGAAAGAAATTTATGAAAAAGTTGTCGGTGAAATTGTATAGTTTAACCAAAGATCAAATAGTCCAAAGTTTAACTCTAACCTTCTAAAAGTACTGTAATCTTGCCCTTGAAATCTACATATTTATTGCTATCTATTTTGATACTAGGTCAATGCGCTTCTCATTCACATATAGAGGATGACTACGTATTCGAATGGGATATGTCGGTCGAAAACCATACGGGTATAGCGAAAAATCTATATGCTAATGATGGAAAACATCGTGGAATGAGTGTTTTTGGATGGCGGAGAAGTTCTAGTGACCCAGTTAATCAATTGGTCAAGAATAATATTGAGGGTGTAGCAATTATCCCTTTCCTATATCAAAAAACTGAATTGACTAAAGTGCTCCATCCTAGAGAAGGGGAGGCAGGACAATGGACTTACCATGATTCCGTATATATTAAAACGGTAAAAGAGCTGCACGCTAGAGATATGCACATATTCCTTAAGCCTCATATATGGATGAGCGAAGGATGGCGATCAAATATTAAACTAGATAATATAGAAGAATGGGACACATGGTTTGAGTCTTATCGTAAACATATGATTCACCAGGCTATGTTAGCTGAGTTATTGAATATAGACTTATTCTGTATTGGAACTGAACTTAGGACATCGTTAAATGCTCAACCTGAAAAATGGGATGAATTTATTACTGAAATTAAATCTGTGTACTCAGGTAAACTGACTTATGCCATGAATTGGGACGATGATTTTGATGATATCAAGTTTTGGGATCGGATGGATTATATAGGAATACAAGCTTACTTCCCATTGACTAAAAACAGGAACCCTAACCTCAGTGATATCAAAAAAGGGTGGAATAAGCATGTAAAGAAACTTGAGAAAGCATCCATAAAATATGAGAAACCTATTTTGTTTTCCGAGATTGGTTACAGAAGTGATGAGATTGCTACTATAGAGCCATGGGTATGGGACTCTGCAGTAAGTGATACTACAAATACTATCTCTTATCGTATCCAAAATCTAGCCTACGAAGCACTATTCCAAGAAGTATGGGATGAAGAATGGTTCGCAGGCATGTATTTTTGGCAATGGCATATCGATCATGATCAAGATGAGTCACATAGTATAATGGATTTTACACCGAGGTATAAAAGCGCGGAGAATACTATGGCTAAGTGGTATGGAAGAGAGACTACATCAAAGTAGATTTTAAGCCTTTTCGACATCTATCTCTTTATACTTTAAGTAAGAGTAAATGACTACGATAGAGTTTAGTAATAAGGATATGCCCATCACTGCATAGAATGAAATTTCCGCTGGAAATATAAGTGCACAAACAGTAATCAATAAGCCTCCGGCTGCCCATAAGTAGCCTGACATTTTATGTTTTTTATCCATAATTATTCATTTTCTAATGTCCAAGTTGTGCGTATTCCTACGAAATAATTTGACTTAATAGGGTTGAAGAAATTTCCCAAAAGCATGAATAGACCTCCCACACCATAATGTAAATGAAGTTATTACTTATAGATGTAGGATTCACAGAAGTATATATATTGACATGAATAAGACGATTACGAAAGCTAGACTGTTGTACTTATTACCCGTTTTTCCTATCTGCTTCTTAGGATCTAGTATGGGAATATGTACCATGATTCCGTAAATGAATAGAGAAGTAGCGTTACTATTATCAGCTCAGGTTTAATGCTATAGCTGCCTATCTTTCTATTGATATCAAAATGCAATGGTACTTCTTGCGGCATATCACTCCATAGATAGATAAGATATATTATTGGTATTAGGATGATAGATATTATTGACCATTGTTATGTTAGATTAGTTTTCATTGTGATTAAGGGAATAGACCCATGTTGTGACGTCCTCTAAAACGGTGGTATTGATGGAATAAATGAATTGTCCTTTTTTTTACTCGTCACTAAGTCAGCTTGTTTTAAGAGTTTAAGATGGTGTCAAATACTCGGCTTTGATATTGAGAAGCGATTTGCAATATCCCCTGCAGTCGGGCTCTCATCTTTCAGCAGGTCTAATACCTGTCTTCTGGTATCATCATCATTTAATGCTTTAAATATTGCTTTCATTATTATTAAATATTTAGGCAAGTATCTAAATACTATTGACAAAGCCACTCATTTATTTCTTGTTTTGTCTACATAAAAGATGAAGTGTTAAATAATTATATTATTTGTTAGAGGTATAATTTTGTAATTGGTACTAGTGCCCGAACACCGCCGAGGTATCTGACATTTATTATTGAGGTGGTAGGTAAGACCAAAGGTGTATTAGACTTATCAAATAGCTGACCGGTGCATCCTTTATAGGAGTGATTGAGTGAAAATTACTTAATTATTTTTTTGAATTTGGAGTTTTGAATAAAGGCCTGATCTGTTAGTGCTTCCAGAAATGAAATTAGATCTAGCTTATCTAATTCAGTAATATTTATTTTCCCGATGATAGCGTTTTTCGTAGGATGTGATCTGCCATGATTTCCATAATGATCCAACACAGCTTCTAAATTCGGTAAACTCCCATCATGCATATAAGGAGAGGTCAATGCAATATTTCTAAGACTTGCTACTCTGAATTTGCCCTCGTCATCAGGATTATCAGTTACACGTTGCCTCCCTCTGTCTTTGCCTTTGTAATCAGCATACAGTCCATTGTTCTCGAATTGATAATTGGTGAGGTTTATCCCAATATGGCAAGAGCTGCATTTTGCCTTGTCACCGAAGAATAGATCAAATCCTCTTTTCTGGTTTGTATTGAGCGCTGTGCGGTCACCTTCATACACATATCTGTCATATGGACTATTATCACTTATAAATGTCCTTAGATATGAGGCAAGTGCTCTAGAGACTGCAAATGCATCTGGTCTTCTGTTGTATATAGTTTTTGCTTGGTTAATGTAAGATTGGTCTTCTGATAACCTATCACGCATTACAAGGAGGTTTAGATTCATTTCGTCATGATCTTCAATTGGGACTAACGAGAATCTATCTAGTGTTTTTACACCACCATCTCTATTGAAGTAGGGCAGATAAGCTACATTGGTAAGACTTCCACTATTTCGGAATCCTAGACGACCTTTAACACCTACAGATAAAGGTTTATCATCTGCAAAACCAAACTCGGGCTTGTGACAATTGGCGCATGATACTGTAGCATCCACGGATAGCCCTCTATCAAAAAAAAGCTGTTTCCCAAACGCTACCGAAGCAATATACATTGGATTATTATCTGGAATATTTATCTCTGGCCATTCCTCACGTAATTCTAATGGATAGATAGATAAGTCTAGTTTATGATCTTGGTCACAACTAATAAATAAAGCTGATACCATATATAATGATATCAGCTTTATAATAATATTTCTATTTGAATTAGTTCTCAAAAGTAAAGGCAGAGGAATAGTTTGCAAATACTTTGTTAGCTATATCGATTTCGTCAACACCAGTTTTTGTAAATTTCTCAGTATTGAAATCAACTCCAGTAAATAATTTTTCAAAATCTACATTGATTCTGAAGTCATTAGCTCCACTTTCTAGTTGTTGATTAGGAGTGAGGTTGATGTTTCCAAGAAAATTATTTTTTCCCAAATGATATACTAACTTTTCTCCATCCTCACCAAAGACACCATTACCATCTAGATCTGCATCTGCATCAATGCTGATGAATCTATATTTACCCATCCATCCCCAGTGCATTGTAGGATTTTGTTGGCCTAATGGATCTCCATCTGGTCTCATCTCGAAGGTAGTCTGATCATCATTATTAGTAGTTTCATCTACTCCTACAATAAATGTAATCTCGTCTAGAGTGACATCTCCTCCATCTATATTATATGGAATGGAGAAATTGTAATCAAAAACACCTGGCTTAATCAGTTGATATCTGCTATCTCCCTCATTTATAGATGATGATCCGTCAGAATTTTTAAACGTCATATCGCCAAGGTAGAATGCAATATTTGTAAATTGTAAATCTATACCGTTGATATTATAAGTAGTGCCTGTGATAAGGCTTTCTTCGCCTACTACCATTTCTAATTTTACATTTACATCTTTAGCTTCTTCTTTTTCGTCGCCTCCACAAGACCATATGGTCATGCCCAGTAATGCAATTGCAAATAACTTTAATTTGTTCATATATGGTTGTTTATAATTAAAATATAAAATATAGTTTATATATTATTCTCGGGTACTTATGTATTGTTTTAAGCTATGATCAAGCTTTACTTTACACTACTAGGAATATTATCCGCTAATTCCACAACAGCATCTAGCTGTTCTAAAGAATGTATCTGAGGGTTACTATCTACGTCAT
>JBLHWH010000324.1:0-4993 GCA_047628935.1 Halioglobus sp.
TTATTAGAAAAATCATTAATGACGACAATTTGAGAAACCAAATAAATGGCTTCGCTGATTTTTTACTCATGAGCAATCAATATCAACACAACTCTCAGACTTGATTCAACTGCGAAACTTTAGATAATAATATTAATGTATGGTAAGTCATTTGAAATTTGGCTAGCGAATTTGATACTAATTTATAGAAAAAGAAAAAGACAATTTAATGATTGTGTTGGGTATGTAAAGCTTTGTTCCTTTTCTCCTGTCATTAAAGAAAAAACTACAAAAAAAAGCCAGACATTCCTGCCTGGCTTTCCAATTATCATAATTTTCCCATAAGGGAGAAATATCTTATTTCAAATCAAATCGATCCAAATTCATCACTTTATTCCACGCAGATACGAAATCATTTACAAATTTTCCTTTAGAATCATTTGATGCATATACTTCGGCTAATGCTCTTAACTCAGAGTTAGAACCGAATATTAGATCAATTCTTGTACCTGTCCATTTCAAATTGTTAGATACTCTATCTCTGCCTTCGAACAATGTATCAGTGTCATCCATTGAAGCCCATGTGTTTCTTATATTAAGAAGATTAACAAAGAAATCATTTGTCAATGCACCAGGGGTATTAGTAAAGACACCCGTCTTCGATCCGTCAAAGTTAGCATCCATTGCTCTCATACCTCCAACAAGTACAGTCATTTCTGGAGCAGTTAATGTCATCAATTGAGCTTTGTCAACTAACATCTCTTCAGCAGTCACTGTATACTTTGATTTCATATAATTTCTAAATCCATCTGCATTCGGCTCTAAGAATGCAAAAGAATCAACATCAGTTTGTTCCTGTGAAGCATCCATTCTACCGGCTGTAAAAGGAACAGTTACGTCATGGCCGCCATCTTTAGCAGCTTTCTCTACTCCAGCACATCCAGCTAGTACGATAAGGTCGGACATAGAAACTTTCTTACCAAAATCAGCTTGGATACCTTTTAATGCAGAAAGAACTTTTTCCAATTGAGTAGGATTATTTACTGCCCAATCTTTTTGTGGACTCAATCTAAGTCTACCTCCGTTTGCTCCACCTCTCATATCAGATCCTCTGTATGTAGATGCTGAAGCCCATGCAGTAGATACTAGTTCTGAGACAGATAACTCTGAGGCTAATACTTTAGTCTTTAGATCAGCTATATCTGCATCATTAATCAATTCATGATCAACAGCTGGAATAGGGTCTTGCCAGATTAATTCTTCAGCAGGAACTTCACTTCCTAAGTATCTTGATCTAGGTCCCATATCTCTATGCGTCAATTTGAACCATGCTCTTGCATATGCATCAGCAAACTCTTCAGGATTCTCATGGAAGTGTTTAGATATTTTGTTGTAAGCCGGATCTCTTTTCATAGCCATATCCGCCGTTGTCATGATAGGTGCATGACGTAGATTAGGATCGTGAGCATCAGGCACATCATTAGCACCATCACCATTTGTAGGAATCCATTGTTGAGCTCCTGCAGGTGATTTTGTTAATTCCCACTCATAACCAAGTAAATTTTCGAAGTAGTTGTAATCCCATTTCGCAGGATTATTTGTCCAAGCACCTTCGATTCCACTTGTGATTGTGTGTACACCTTTACCTGATCCGAAAGAATTCTTCCATCCAAGACTTTGTTGCTCGATTGGAGAGCCTTCTGGTTCTGGGCCTAAGTGATCAGCATCGCTTGCTGCACCGTGTCCCTTTCCGAATGTATGTCCACCTGCAGTTAGCGCAACTGTCTCATAATCATTCATTGCCATACGACCGAATGTCTCTCTGATATCATTTGCAGATAACAAAGGGTCTGGATTCCCATTAGGTCCTTCAGGATTCACATAGATTAATCCCATCTGAACAGCGGCAAGTGGTGCTTCTAATTCCCTATCTCCAGTATATCTATTATCTTCTAACCATACACTTTCTGATCCCCAGTAGATATCTTCTTGAGCCTCCCAGATATCAGCACGTCCACCAGCGAAACCAAAGGTCTTGAAACCCATTGTTTCCATGGCAACATTACCTGTCAATATCAATAAATCTGCCCAAGAAAGAGCTCTGCCAAATTTTTGCTTTATTGGCCATAGCAACATTCTTGCTTTGTCCAGGTTACCGTTATCAGGCCAGCTATTCAATGGAGCGAAACGCTGAGCGCCTTCTCCTCCACCTCCACGACCATCACTAGTCCTGTAAGTGCCCGCTGCATGCCATGCCATTCTTACGAAGAACGGCCCGTAATGTCCATAGTCCGCTGGCCACCAATCTTGCGAATCAGTCATTAGATCAGCAAGATCTTTTTTTACTGCATCTAGGTCAAGTGATTTAAATGCTTCTGTATAATTAAAATCATCACCCATAGGATTAGATTTTTCAGAATGCTGTCTTAAAATGTTCAATTTTAGTTGATTTGGCCACCAATCTTTGTTGGTTTGACCACCACCTGCGCTTTCTTTCACTGCGCCTCCCATGAAAGGGCACTGCGTGATGTCTCCATCCATATTGTGATTATCCATAATATATAATTTATTTCTATTGAACCTCTAAATTAGGGATATTAGTTAAGACCAACAGCATTTAGCATATCAAGAATAATTATGGATGTATAAGTAAATATTATACTGAGGCGATCTAGTATAATATTTACTTATTGATACTTATTTACTGAACTCATACTACCCAGTTTTGAATTTCTCTTGTTCATCAAAATTCTTTAAAGAATTGTAATTTTGTTTGAGTGATTGACATTATAATACGATTCCAAAACGAAGTACAAACCTTTGATAATCCATTCTGAATTCTGTTGAGTTTCTACTATCCCATTGGTTAGTAGAAGTCCATGTAGCTTGTTGGAATTTATAACCTAGGTCAATAGAATATTTTGTCACTGATCCTCCAAAACTCATACCTAAACTAGGATAGAACATAAAACCTCCTTTTGCATCAGTTATTCCTTTATTTTCATTTTTGAATGCTAGACTATAGCCAGTTTGCAGATTTACGACTAACGTTGAATTCTTGGGTAATAGATAACTTCTTAAATCTATAAAAATTGGATGCATTCTTTCTCCAAAGCCATGTGCATACTGATCAACCGATGTACCAATTCCAACACTTAATAATCTATTTAATCGAATTCCTGAACTGAACGAAAGTGTATACCCGTTTTTTTCTGAATTTCGAAATCCATTATTACCAGTAATAAGTCCTGCTGACATTGCATAGAAGATTCCTTTTTCTTTAAATACATAATGAGAATTATATGCTTTTTTGCTTAAAGACTTAACCTTGTGGATTCTATCCGCAGGAAAAAACATTTCTTGTCCCCATAGCGTGATAACTTTAATTCCTAAATTTTCATCCCATTCGATAACGGTGACTTCAATTTGTGAGCCACCTTTTAAATATAATATAGCTCGTTCATCTTCATCGATTTGTATATTTTCTTGGGCAAATGATGTAAGTCCAAGGACTAAGCAAACTAAAAGTGATAATATGCGATTCATAAAACAGTTATTTTGAGATTGATATAAAACTCAGTTCTTTTAGGGAATTAGGATTACTACTATCATATTGGTACAATCCACCATCTCCTACAACTATAATATGATCTTTGCTCAATGGTATAATATCATATGCATTAATATCTGATATATGCTCTATTTGATTATTGCCAATTTCATTTAGATCTGATTTGTCGAAGACTCTAAGACCCGCTGCTCCATCACATATATATAAGTCATCATTTACAACTGCAAGACCATGAGGATTAGTCATGTCATATGATTTTTTCAATTGTGGATTCTGGACATTAGTTATGTCTATTATATCTAATTGGTTAACAAAAGATTCACATCTACTGCCGTCTCTCAGTGTTACATATGCTATGTTACCTTGCACAAAGACGGGATCACAAGCTCTCGCATGAGTAAATCTAGATACAAAGATTGGAAGTGCGGGGTCAGTTCTATCATATATAAACATACCTGCATTTCCTCCTATAAATAAATAGTCTCCATATGGGAAAAGCGTTTCTATGCTACCCCAATCTACTAGTATGGTATTTAGTAATTGTGGCTCTGTCAAGTTTGTGATACTATAACTTTTCAATTCTGTTTCATTCAACACATAGAGATATTCTCCTTGAACTGAAAATCTAGCAAATGAGCCTCCTTGACCAGTATTTGAATTACCATTATTATTGATAGACGGCACGCCTATGTCAAATGATGCATTTGCTTCTGCAAAAATTTGGTTTCCATTCCAGAACCATTGGTTATTGAAATTAGTATCTTCACAACTCACCTCAACGCTTCTTTCTGTTTCCTTTGTGTAGATGAAATACCCTCGTTCATCCCAGATATCATAAATATTAAATACTTCTTCTTGTCGATTTAATAATTTAGGATCTTTCAAGTTTGAAATATCAATAGACAAGAGATCTACATAGTTATCTGCATAAAGGATATCATCTTTGATAGAAACATCCAAATTTCCAGGAATAGATATAAATCCTAAATAAGTTGGTGAAGTTGCGTCAGAATTGTCATACAAATGAATTCCTTCATATTTTTCATTGATCATGAGTGTTGATTTGTAATAGTATATCTTACCTGGATGCTCTAATAGACGAGTTTCAAAATATTCGATATTGTCTATTCTGAATTCTTCAGGTTGTACAAAAATCGCTTCATACTCGACAAACGTTCGAGTAGCTTCACATTTATCTTCTAAGCACGAGGAAAATGAAATAAGCAATGCGAATAATAGTAATAGCTGGGAACTTTGGATTAATGTCTTCATCGTTATCTATGTTTATATAATTAAAGTGATCTATTCACCTAGACGGCCGACAATCTTGAAATGGTTGGGTTTACGGGTGGCTTGTGAAACAAACGCACGCAACGGGTGGCTTGTGAAACAAACGCACGCAACGGGTGGCTTGTGAAACAAACGCACGCAACGGGTGGCTTG
>JBLHWH010000325.1:0-4982 GCA_047628935.1 Halioglobus sp.
CTCTTCAATGTATCCAGCAGGTTAAAGACAAAAATAGCCTAGGCAAAAGAAGGTTTATGGCGGCATTATCGGAACCCTATTTAGATAATATTTTAAAAATAAATTTCTAAGTGCGTTTGCCCTGAATATTGGTAACACAACAGTTTTGTTCCAAATTGGAATTTGAATGTCTCCCGACCCAGTGATTTTAATGTTTTTATAGCTTTAACCTACACTACAAATCGTAACTTAATCTATTGATAAACAACTATTTGACACTTAAATAGGTAACCCTATAAACTGATATACTTGGCTATCTTTATTATTGATTCTTGTTGTAATCTGACGTAAGATAATCAATTGCTATGCATCGCAAAATTATGTCGCCTATCGATAATTAATAATTGTCCAAGTGTCAAACAGGAAGGTAAACCTATCATAATAAATATGTGCTTTATAACACCTATACTAATCCAGTACACTAACCACAAACATAGCCTCCAAGACAGTTACATTTAATAAAATGCTAATATCAAGAAAATAGACTTTACAACTGTATGTTTTTCTCTACATTGAGTATTCAAATTCAATTACACATAAAATCTACACTATATGAAGCTTCTCAAATATTACCTATTGTCTTTTATCGCATTAGGTTTTCTTGCTTGTAACCAAGAAACTGCCCCAAAGAAAATGTCAAAAGCAGAGCGGATCGCGCTCATGGCAGAACAGGAAATAGAAATGACCAAAGATCCTGCAACGGGTTTAGTCCCTAAGGATAAAATTTATGAAATTAAACAACAACTTATCAAAGAAGGTCGATTCGATGTAAATAGAGAAGGAGAAGAATGGGTATCAAGAGGACCAGACAATGTAGGCGGTAGAACAAGAGCCGTCTTAGTAGACAGTAGAGATCCATCTGCCAATACACTACTAGTAGGTAGTGTATCTGGTGGACTGTGGAGAGTCACCAATGCAGATTCTAATCCTGAATATCTGAGAGTAGCAGGATACACTGGTAACCCATCAGTAGTCTCAATAGCGCAAGATCCAAATAATCCTGAGGACATATATATCGGTACTGGCGAAGGATGGTTTCTTGGTGGTGCTTACCGTGGAGATGGTATCTATAAATCTTCGAATGGAGGTATAGACTGGAACAGATTAACCGCCACAACGAATGGTAACTTTCTCCACACACAAAAATTGCTATTTACTTCAGAGGGAAATTTGCTCGCAGCAACAAGAGAGAATGGTGTGCAAATGACTACAAATGGTGGTCTATCTTGGGCAGCTGTACTAAACAATGCCAACCAAGGATTTTCTAATAGAGCTGCAGATCTGGAAATGACATCTGACGGCACCATATTCGCAGCTATGGGAATTAGAGGGCTTGATGGTGTATATCGATCTGATGATGGAGGGTTCCAATGGACATTTATGGAAATGGGAATAGATAATTATCAAAGAATCGAATTGGGTACCTCACTCAATGATCCTAATCTAGTAATGGTGTTGGCACAAGATGGTGAATCTGGTGCCGTAAATAACATTTTGAGATCTACAGATAAAGGAGAAACTTGGAATAGTGTTACTGTTCCTACGATATTCAATGGAGTAATCTTTGAAAACTTTGCTAGAAACCAAGCATGGTTTGATCTATCAATAGCAATTGATCCTAATAATAGTGATGTTGCTTTTATAGGAGGTATAAATTTATACAAGACAGAAGATGGTGGTAATACTTGGGCTCAAATGTCAGAGTGGTTTGAAACACCTAATATCCAAAATGTGCATGCCGATCAGCATTATGCACAATTTGTAAATGGATCATCAGATAGAGCCATGTTTAGTAACGATGGTGGATTATACATCACACAAGATGCGACCAGTTCGCTACCAGATATTAGAGGAATAAGTGATGGTTATGTAAGCACACAGTTTTATTCTTGTGCGATACACCCTGAGGCTGGCAAAGATTTCTTCTTAGCAGGTGCCCAAGATAATGGTACAAACCAACTTTCGAGCCCTGGATTAGGTGGAGCCACAGAAGTCATTGGTGGTGATGGTGCATTTTGCCATATCGGACAAAACAATGGTAATTTTCAAGTAGGAGCTTCTCAATTTGTTAGATTCAAAGCTAGTTTCGCTGGAGACCTCGAAACTGGTGCATTCTATAATCCCGGAGATACAACTGTTTACTTTATAAATCCTACAGAACTTGATGATATAAATCTTGTAGTATATTCTAGTGGAAATGTTGGCCATGTATCAAGAACATTTTTAGTTTCTCAAGAATCTTCTCACATACAGATTCCTGGATTAGAAGGACAACGAGTTAGTGCTCTTAAAATGGATCCTCACGATTCTAACATACTATATTTGGGTTCAAATGGAGGCAGAATATTTAAGGTAACAAACCCGACTTCAGATAACCCTGAAATTGAGCTTCTATTTTCTGGAGGAGGGTTCACAAGAAATATAGAAGTAGATCATATTGATAAAAACAAAATGTTAGTTACATATAGCAATTTTGGAGTTGAAAGTATAGCTACCTCAAATGACAGAGGAGAATCATGGAGATCGTTAGAAGGTAACTTACCTGATGTTCCTGTAAGATGGGGTATTTTTAATCCTAGAGATAATAATAAAGTTTTGATAGCAACTGAGATCGGTATCTGGCAAGCTAACATTAATGAATCACCTACCTCTTGGGAAAACATCAGCCCACAAATAGGACTGGGAAGAGTGGATATGTTGAAATTTAGATCAAGTGATTTAGAAGTGGTAGCCGCTACGTATGGCAGAGGATTGTGGACAACAAGTAGTTTTGCCGTGCCTGGCATCAAATTCGACAATCAATATCTATCCATCAACCCAAGTGGTATATCTGACGATGCGTATTGTAATCCTGTTGAAATAACTTCAATCAGCATAGGAACAGCATTAGCTTTTGATGAGGATGTAGAGGTCGAGATTACTGTAGAACCAACAAGTACCGCTATAGAAGGTTTGGATTTTGCTTTGAGTGGAACAACTGCCACTTTACTAGCTGGAGAAACAAAAGTAGCAATAGAACTTGTTGTATTTGACAACGCCACAATAGAAGGAGATAAGACTATAAACCTTACACTAACGTCTGATGAAGAAGTACTCAGCAATACGATGGAAATCGATCTTATTGACAATGATTCTGAATTTAATACAGATGGGATAAACTTGCAAACTTACATTGGAGATGGCGAAGAGTTAGACAACTCAATATTCAATGGAGTTTGGGAAGGAACGAGAACACAAATCTTATACAAACGAGCGTTTCTTGCAGAGTTTGGCGCCGGAGGACAAATAATCAACAGGTTGGTATTTGATGTAGAAGAAAAACTAAGTGAGATCCCATATGAAGGATTTAATATTTCGATGGCTCTAATTGGAAATGATACATTGAGCCTTGATGGATTCAAAGAAGATGCTAGTCTGATCAATGTATTTTCAGGTTCAGTTGAAACTAAAGAAGGAGTAAATATTGTCAAGCTAGACAATCCGTTTTCATATGATGGAACTAGTAATTTGTTGATTGAAATCTGTTATGACAATGACGAAACGACAGATGTTGATTTCATGCTTGGCACTGTAACAGACTACGTATCAACGCTCAGAAGTGTTAATGACGGAGAAGCTGGGTGTCCATCTGAAGGTGAATTGGAGGTCGTTTATGCGATTCCTAATATCAGATTTAGATCTGAAATCCCAGTTCGCGTTTTCAATACTCAAGGTAGAGAATTTTCATCATCTATTGAACCAGACTTAACAGCTTACTTCTCTAGCAATGATAGTATCATGTGTGCAGTCAAAAACGAAAGCATGACAAATGAAGTTTGTTTCTCCACATTGTTGGCAACGGCATCAGGGGAGCTAATAGCTGAAAATCAGATGCGATGGGTCAATAAAATATACGATATGAGTAGCGATTCTGAAGATGACCAAGTTATCACAATATATTATTCTACAATTGACAGTGATGCCTGGTTTGACGAAGATATTGAAGGACTTTACCAACCGAATTTCGGAACTGGAATTCCGATTGATTGGCAAGCCGTAGAAGTGACATCCATAGAAGAACAAGATGATTATATAGCGTTCACCATGCCTTATTTGGGCGATGGGTTCTACACTGTTGGTGAAGAGGAATACGTACTTTCGAATACAAATATTGACCTTGATATCACCTATGACGCAGTTAGGATTTTCGATTTGTCAGGTAGAGTTATATCTAATACCGCCCAAATCAGAAATGACGTACCAACAGGAATCTACATCAAGTCATACTTGAAAAATGGAGCTGTCGTAAAAAGTGAAAAGATATTTGTGGATTAATTATTCTGCAGATCACAAATATTGAAAGCACTCAGGAATGATGCATTAATAAAGTACGTTTTTATGTGCTGATATTTATTCATTCTCCAAGGAAAAAAACGTTGGCTATGCATCGCATAGGCGAGGCTTTTAACCCAGAAGAAGCAAAAAAGAGTAAGCAGAGAAAGTAACTTTATTATTGTTTCATTCCTTCAAACCTAATGGCATACCAAATTTATTTGGTATAAAAAAATCTTGCGCAGCAAAGCAATATAGAACAACCTATCATTCCATAAGAAACTAAAGTTTCGAAAACCAATCTTAACCCCTAATGGGATACCAAATTTATTTGGTATAAAAAAAGTCTTGCGCAGCATAGCAATATAGAACAACCTATCATTCCATAAGAAACTAAAGTTTCGAAAACCAATCTTCACACCTAATGGGCTTAATGGCCTATCAAATTTATTTGGTATGAAAAAGTCTTGTGAAGCAAAGCAAAATAGATATTCTATACATATACGAAACTAAAGTTTCGAAAACCAATCTTAACCCCTAATGGGATACCAAATTTATTTGGTATAAAAAAAGTCTTGCGCAGCATAGCAATATAGAACAACCTATCATTCCATAAGAAACTAAAGTTTCGA
>JBLHWH010000326.1:0-4977 GCA_047628935.1 Halioglobus sp.
TTCAATAAGTTTACGAATATGTTCTGCAATTAATTATAAATACAAGCGATTGCAATTGTAATATTAAAGGCACATGAAGTTTAAAATATTTTCTACAATAATTTTCTTAATCTTAGGATTGCAATATGGTGTAAGTGCTCAGAATCGCAATGAGCTGTTCACCATATATTTAGTGAGGCATGCAGAAAAAAATATGACAGCTGATAATTATTCAGATCCTCCACTTACCCCATGCGGTCAACAAAGAGCAAAAAGTTTAGACAGTTTTCTTGAAGATGTAAATCTAGATGCTGTATATAGCACTGATTACGACCGAACTAGAAGCACAGCCTTACCAACTGCCCTAACTAAAGAGCTAGAAATTAAATTATATAATTCTAATGAACTTGAAGATTTTTCAAAATTGTTAATTGATTGTAAGCAAGATGCACTGGTAGTTGGACATAGCTTTAGTACCGGAGTCTTAGCTGGCCTATTAACAGATCAAGAACTAGAAGCATTTGATTTAAGTATTTATAACCGAATTTATCAAGTGGTATTTTACAAGAATACAGGGCGGCTTCATTTATTACATACTGCTTTTGATTGTGAGGATTGATAACTTTTTAAATAGACTAATAACCTTTAAATACTTGACGTAACTTTCCATCAGATAGACTTGCTGAAAAGCAAAATATGTGGTGCAATTAATAACATTCTTAACTAAATTCAACCTTATGTTTAAAAATATATTTTCATTCTTTATTTTGTTAATTGTTGCTTGTAATTTTTGTTTTGCACAAATTGTGCCGATTGATAATTATTCTATAAATAGTTTAGGTCAAGTACAATTATCAATTCAAGCACAAGCAAACAAGTATTATATACTTACTGCTCAGCATAGTGCTACTTTTGAATGGATTACCTCTATGACGATAGGGGTTAATGGAACTATGGTAATTTCAGAACCAGCAGGAGCTTATCCCTTAATAAACTATACGATTACAGCACATGACATCGCAAGCCCTGATGATTCAGATGGAGATGGAATAGATGACATTACAGAGTTCAATAATATGCCTACAGATGCACCTATAAACTTTGCAACTCCTATTGCGATTATAGATGGAGCAACCTCTATACCCGATGCGCAAACCTTTAATGATTTGGCTACTGTAAACAATGTCCCTTGGGCTCCTTTTCTCGATGGTCAACAATATGTTAAATTCGGAATATTGAATAGAGATTCTCCAAATCCTCAAATATATTTTATTAATAGTAACACTTATACTGTTCATGGAAGTTTTTGGAGTGGCATCGGAGCTAGTGTTACTGGTGATGACGGATCTGGAGAAATCGTTTTTAACCCTACCGATATACTTCCAAATGGTGTTATTGGAAGTTATTCGTTTAATTATTCCTTTGGAAATGCATATGATTTTGAGGCTACTCAAAGAACATATGAGTTATTAGTAGCTAATATGCCTTTTCTACAAAATAACATGAATTACTTTGTTGGCCAAGCAGATGAAAACGACCACCTAAACAATTATGCTGCTGATTTTGTAGGCTCTAGAATAGATGTTGTTTTAGAATCTGATGTTTTTGCAGAAATTAATTATATACCTTTCCATGAAGCGGAGGGATATGGTTTTTTTAAATACATGACTCTTAATGAAGACCCTGGGTCAAGAGATATTGTTTTGTATGACGCATTACCCAATTCTTTACCAAGAGTAGGGGGAATAATAACTTCTGTAATACAAACACCGCTGTCGCACGTTAATTTAAGAGCTATTCAAGATGATGTTCCAAATGCTTATATCAAAGATCCTCTTTTAATTGATTCCATTTCGGATTTGATTGGAGGCTATATTTATTATAAGGTAGAAAATGATCACTACATTATAAGAGAAGCGACATTAAATGAAGTGAATATATGGTATGAAGACCTGAGGCCAACAGAACCACAAATCCCTATTCGCGATTTAAGCTTCACAGAAATCTTACCCTTAGATTCTATTGGATTTGATATGGCTACTTCATTTGGGGCAAAGTGTTCTAATGTTGCTACGATGAGGTCCTTTGGGTTTCCTAGTGGAACGATACCAGATGGTTTTGGAATTCCGTTTTATTTTTACGATGAATTTATGAAATTCAATAATTTTTATCTAGAGGCGGAAGTAATGATGAATAATCCTGCTTTTATAAATGACCTCATTTTTCGTGTTCAGCGATTGAAAGATTTTAGGAGATCCATAAAAGATGCTCCTATGCCTCAATGGATGTTAGACAACTTACAAGCAATGCATGATGCTTTTCCAGTAGGAACTAAGGTTAGATGTCGATCAAGTACAAACAATGAAGATTTACCAGGATTCAGTGGTGCAGGTTTATATACTTCCAAAACTCAACATCTTGACGAAGGACATATCTCTAAATCAATTAAACAAGTTTATGCCAGTATGTGGAATTTTAGAGCATATGAGGAAAGAGACTTCTATCGTGTTGATCAGTTTATTGCAGCTATGGGGATTTTATGCCACCCCAATTTTGAAGAAGAGCAATCAAATGGTGTGGGGATTAGTATTGACCCCATTTATGAAACAGATAGTACTTTTTACCTAAATACGCAAGTGGGAGAATCATTAATTACAAATCCTGATCCGAATTCAGTACCAGAAGAGATTTTATTATATGAAAACCCTACACAAGGTGCAGGTTATTTAGTCTTAATATTATCGAACTTGGTGACTCCTGGTGACTTGGTAATGGACCAAATATATCTTGATCAATTAAGAGAATACCTCACCACAATTCATGACGAATTTGCCCTACTTTACGATGTGGTAGGTGCTGAAGGCTTTGGGATGGATATTGAGTATAAAGTAACTGCTCAAGATCAATTGGTTATTAAACAAGCAAGACCATGGGTTTCGTTTTGGGCAGATATTACAGCCAATAATGATTTAGGTGTTACAGAAATTATTAATCCTCAATCTTCATCAATTTTAGGAAGCAATGAGCTAGTTACAGCAAGAATTGCCAATAAAGGATTGAATGATATGGATGACTTTGATATTACCTTATTCGTAGATGGTCAATGGATAGAAACCATTAACATCCCAGACACGATTAAACCTTTTGAAGATGCTGATTTTCAATTTTCAGTACCACAAGATTTTTCAACTGTAGGGGATTATAATATAACTGGAATCGTAACCGATTTAGATGATGAATATGGCAACAATGATACTTTAAATATTGTGTTGACTAATATACATTTATTAGATGGAGCGCTTTCTATAGGTCAGCTAAACGTTCTTTGTAATGACGAAGTTGGAGTCAATGCTATCGTTACAAACCATGGTGAAACCACAATCAACGATGTAGAAATTGAAGTAGTGGTTAATGGTTTAGCTGTTGATACTTTAAATTTCACAATAGAGGCCCCTTTCCTAGGGCAAGAGGTGATAGATATAAGCATTGTTGACAATCTTCAACAAGTCAATAATAATATCACACTAAACTTTTTAAGTGTAAACAACCAATTGGATGGAGATTTAAGCAATAATTCTGCTTCGACCACTACGGATTTAGATTCCGATTATGACTTTGTTACACTGATTATTAACGCTGATAATTACCCTCAAGAAACCTCTTGGGAACTATATGACGAAGGTCAGAATACAACAATAGCTACTGGGTCTTTGCAGGCTGGCGATCTAGTCTTTAATGAAGACATTTGTGTTAATTATAGTTCTTGCTTTACGCTGTATGTTTACGATTCATTTGGAGATGGAATTTGCTGTGGCTTTGGATCTGGTGATTTTTTAGTTTTAAATGCTTCAGGGGATACTATTGTTGCTAATGATGGTGATTTCGATGATGAAGTACAAGAAGTGTTTTGTCCTGATGGAACAGGATGCGGTTTTACAACAGATATAAATATATCCCATTCATCTTCTGCATCTGCTAACGATGGCTCTATTACCATTAATACTAGTTCTGGCTTGAGTCCATTTCAATATAGTATAGATAGTGGACTAACATTTTTTGATCATAACACTTTCGTTGATCTAGCTTCTGGAATTTATTCAATATTTGTTCAGGGTGCTACGGGTCTTTGCTCACATCAAGAAACAGTTTTTATTGGAGCCTGTACTTTTGTTTCTGCCAATATTGAAGCTACTCTGGTCTCTTCTGTGGTAACTGCAAATGGATCGATTATAATCAACCCTACTTCGGGAGTTGGTCCATATCAATATAGCATTGATGGTGGTCAAAATTTTGAAATGAATAATGAATTCTCCAATTTAGCTGTAGGAACTTATAACGTAATTGTTCAAGATGCATCGGGAATCTGTCTCTATGAAGAAAGTGTGCCTGTTGAAGTTTGCCAAATCACAGCAGATGTTGCTACAACTAATGCCAGTTCTGAACTTGCATTCGATGGTACTATTGTTATTAACCCCACTTTTGGATCTGCTCCATTCCAATATAGTATAGATGGAGGACTAAGTTTTGTTTCCAATAATGTATTCCTTAACTTAGATACAGGAACTTATGTAATTGTTTTTCAAGATGTATCGGGTACTTGCAATTATGAACAGACCGTAACTATTGAAGCTGATGTGGCGAGTAGTTTAAATGACATCTTATCAAACGAAATTAAGATATATCCGAATCCTACTTCTGCTAATTTTAAAATAAAAATAGAAGGATCCTCTAGGCTGTCAGGCGAAATAAATATTGAAGTTTACGACAATTTGGGCAGAATAGTTCAAACTGGTTTAATCTCAAATGGGGGGAATAATTCTGAAACTACCATATCACTAGAGGGTTATTCTTCTGGAAGTTATTATATCAAGTGCTATAGCAATACTTTTGAAAAACATTATAAACTAATCAAGATTTAAGTAAGGTATCACAGTAGTTTGTGTTTTTATAAGTCTTTGAAAGTATAAAAAGTTCGATAAATCAAACCTTAGGGGTTCA
>JBLHWH010000327.1:0-4881 GCA_047628935.1 Halioglobus sp.
TCAATACTTTATACATTGTAAATTTAACATATTTAAGCTTAATCGTTAGCTAGGGAAATTAATTTGCCTTTAAAAAACTTGTATTTTTTCTACTAGTTTTTGGCTGGTCTAATATGGGGGATTGCTCTTAACGTCCAAGCATATCGAGCGGCCTACCGAAGAAAGGCTGACATGGTACTCATTGTTGAACTAAACACCTATCGGTGTAGCCTCTACCGACCAAAACTTGGCTAAAGACTTGCCATATATTAGTTATTTAATTTAAAGCTCATAACACATAACAAGTTTTAAGCAAAGGCCTGTACAGCCTGATCCAAATGTACAAAAGAAAGACTTATTATCTATCACTTTACCCATGATCAATCGGATGAAAATCGAAGATAAAGCCGATCAGACGATTACTTCATATGTCAGAGCTGTCGAAAGACTCGTCAGGTTTCATGATATGATTCACCCCCGAGAGCTAGATGTCGATGAGGTCTTAGATTTCTTAGTATCTCTTAATGAGCATGAGCAAGTCAACTGGAGAACTAGTAAAATGTATGGAACTGACCGATTCCTTGGCACTAGGATAAATGTCCTAAATGGACATTTAAGGGAAGGAACCATTCCTCAGAATGGGCGTGAGAGAAACATCCTGTAATAATGATAAACATAGAGTCATGTTTTGACTGCTATACTGTTCTGGTTTAAGACGTAGCGAACTTCGCCATCTCAAAATCCATGATATCGAAACAGATGATGGTAAATGTAGAATCATAGTTGTAAAAGGTAAAGGACAAAAGGATAGATATACCGTACTTAGTACTTCTGTACTTATCGGACTCAGAGCATATTTTGTCAAATACAGACCTCAAGTCTACCTATTCAATGGTCGTAAAAGCGATCAAATGATCAGCGAAGGCGCATACTTGGACACAAAAATGACCTGTCATCCGCATTGCCTGCCCCGCTCTGCGGGGTGCATTGTATAGTGCCCGCTGGTGGAATCAATAATAAAGGGCAATGGATTCACTCGAAATCCAATGGTGACTTTCTTTTTCTCTTTAGTGTCCTAACGACTCGTATTATCTGGTTGAAGTTTAAGCAACTTTGGACATAGTTTAAAAGAAGAAGAAGAAGAAGAAGAAGAAGAGGGCTATAGCCTTTTATACTTCTTTGTAATCGCTATGTTCAGACTATTCCGTGGCAAACTACTTGCTTGTATCCATCAAATCTATAAAAATGGTCAGCTGAAAATGAACGATCAGATGAAAGCCGACTATAAGTTTACTAAGAACAAACTCTATAAAATAGAATGGGTTGCTTATGCTAAAAAAGCTTTTGGTGGACCTCAGCAAGTACTCGAATATCTCGGTAGATATTCTCACAAAATTTGTATCAGTAATTATCGAATTGTCAATATTACCGATACGCATGTCACTTTCAGATATCTGGATAGATCAGCGAAAAAGTCTAAAACTAAAACCATAAAAGGAGAAGACTTCCTTAAGCTCTTTGCTGAACACATCCTTCCTAAGGGCTTTGTCAAAATCAGGCATATTGGTTTCCTGTCTTCCAGATAAAAAAAGAAAGAGCTTGAAAAAGCCAGGAAAAGTCTAGGCGCGATCCCACCTCCGCCTAAGCAAAAATTGACAAATCGAGAATTCATCAAATTGACAACTGGCAAAGATCCATATCTCTGCCCATGCTGCGCGATGGTTATCATTTCGATCATTCCCGCAATCCGTGGTTCGCCTGTCAAAATAACTTTCAGATCAATACCTAAAGATAGAAAAGTGAATATTTGTTGATGTTGTCTCAAGACGACCTGGCATACCTTTGCTTGTATCACACAAAATTCACTTAATACATAGGTATGAACCTATTTTTACTCATATTTTCTTAGATATGTGATCAAAAATTGAAGGCTTGGGTAGTATTTTAACGGTGTAGGCATCATTTTGACACACCCTACCTTCTTTTTCTACAAAATCGAAGCTTTCTAATTACACAATACGAACAACATACCGATAGCTGTTCAGTACAACACCAACAAAAATGCTAAAAGTCGCAGGCGATTTTAGTCATTTGTTGCTAATTATTACTTGCTTTATTTTATCTGCTCTTTCATAGTTAAACAATTGTAACCTAAGTCTATTATTTGATTGTTTATACTTTTAAATTTAAAGAATCTCCCATTTGTATGTCCAATTACTTTTGGTTTTCCGTTATACTCTATGAATCCTTCTAATTTTTGAACTGGAAAGCTCAAATCATAAATTTCATATGGCAAAACAGTCTTTTCATTTATTACTTTAGCGTTCAATAGTTGTGTGTATATCATATAGCTTTCTGACTTTTCGAATGAATAACCTTCTTCGCCATTTGAAAATACATAACAACTTGATTTGTTTAAAGAATTAGTAGTTTCATAATTCAGTTTTAAATCCTTTAATCCTGGCATGTATCTCAGATAAGTATAAAGCCATATGAATTCAGAAGGAGCTTTTCTTCCATAATCTGATACTGTTTTCAAATGTTTATTATCGTTATAAAAACTAACAGTTATTGTTTCGTCATCCGTATGATTTGCAGAGTACGAATTGTCTAAAGTATCTATGTTTATAAAATTTAAAAATTGAAACAATCTATCAATTTTGGATTTTGGCATTTCTCCTTTATGAAAACCTTCGTCTCCACAATACGCTGTGCAATAAAACGATGCTTCTTTTGATTCATTTATTTCTATATCTATGATAGGACAAACTCCATAACACCCTGTAGATGATAAGACAATTTTATTTATACTATTTTGATTAGTTGAGTCCGCATATATTCTGAAATATTTATGCAAGTTCTTTTTGTTGTCGAGGATGTAAAGAGAGTCCAAAGTTAAGCGTAAGATTTCCTTTGTAATCGATTCATTATTCTTTAGAGATTGATATACTATTTGATTATTCATAATATTGAAATTTATTATCGTATCAATTAGTTCTTTTAGCTTTGGTTGTTCCTCTCTCGATAAATCTACGGGTCCTGGTAAATAGCGAAACTGTGAAGTAGAAATAAATTCTAATCCAGGCTTACTAATAAAATAAAAATCCTTTTCAACACCAGAACTATCAATTACAGTATCAAGTTTCCAATTCCCTACTAAATCCACATATTTAAATTCATTGTGGGAACAGGATGCTACAATTATGATTGATAGAAAAATATAGAATAATTTCATTTTACTTTTACATATAGATTCCTTTTCAGGAGAATATGGTGTGTTTATCATTATTGTAAGTAACGTTCTGTGTATGGTGTCGTAGCATCCCGAAGGGTGCTATGCACTATACACTTTGTTGAACTAAACACCTATCGGTATAACCTCTACCGACCAAAACTTGGCTAAAGACTTGCCATATATTAGTTAATTAACTCAAGTTTCCCACTTGATCAATTAGTTGATAATCAATAAATAATACATTATAAAAACCGTGCACAATATGATGTAAATCGTTATATTTGAGTTCATTACAATTCATTTTCAACGAGCTAAAAAAATCATGCTATGCAACCTTCCAAATGTATTGAAAAATTCTCAGAAATATCTATTTGTGCTACTAATGATCAGATTTTACTTTCTAGTTTTGATCGTGTATTAAAATCCTTTAGGCTCAATGGGATTAATAGAATGTTGAATGCTGTAAAAGGCAGTGGTTTATCGAATGTCAGTATATTTCAAACTATTTTGTTCTTCCTTTTTTGAATATTAAGAATATTCATAGGTTGTTTCACTCTGGTGTTTCTGGACAAGTGATATGTGATGACAATGCATATTATAGGTTCATGAATAATCCTAAAATACCAAGGAGAAAAATTCTGAACTCCTTTACTATCCAATATACCAAATCTGTGCACAGAGTATCCGTTGATCAGTTGGATAGTAGTATGCCCAATGCCTAATCTGTGACGTTTCAATATTAGAAAAACGAGGACATAAAATAGAGACTATTGGTAAAGTGTTTGATCATTGTACTCATAAATATATATTAGGGATAAAGCTTCTGGTTTTAGGATTATGGGATGGTAAAAGCTTTGTGCCTTTAAACTTTTCTTTACACAATGAACCAGAAAAGAATAAAACTAGAGGGCTCAAATCAATGAAACTTAAAGATTAATACTTTATTCATAGACCAAAAAGTAGTTCTGGAAAACAAAGAATTAATGAAGTGTCAGAAAGTAAAATATTGATTGTTTTACAAATGATAAATAGGGCTGTCAGAAATGGATTTACATTTAAATATGTTTTGGCTGATTTGTGGTTTATATCAGAAAATTTTATAAAAAAATATACGATCAATAAGTAGGAAAGGTATGGATAGTCCACATGTAATCGGTTTGATGAAAACAAACCGGTTCGTAAGTGTAGATGGGAAGAACAATAAGCTAAATACAATACCTGAACTACGCCGCAGCTCAATAAAACGATGCAAGAAACTCAATTGTCAGTACATTCCTTTAGAAGGCCAATTACAAAAGTGTGGAAATGATAATATTCCTAATCCGCATGCGGGGGCAGCAAAATTGAAAGACATTGATAAATACTAATAAAAAGTGTTCTTTCATAGAATCTATGAAAATCTATAAAATACGTTGGTCCATAGAAGTTTTCTTCAAGGATAGTAAGCAGTACTTGAATTTAGGTAAATCCCAATCTACAAACTTTGATGCACAAATCGCATCCATATCATTGTCATTAATGAACTATATCTCACTCACTTGAGTCAAAAGAGTAGATGACTATGAAAGTATTGGCTATATCTTTATGCACCAAAAGGATATGATTTTAAAGGAACACATTGTGAAGCGAATTTGGAATCTAATGATTTCAATTTACACAGAAATCCT
>JBLHWH010000328.1:0-4868 GCA_047628935.1 Halioglobus sp.
CAACAGGATCTTAATGCTATGGATAATCATGCTACTCCAGAGGGCTATCATGTATTAAAAGATAAAAAGGCTTATCATGTATCTCCTCCCAAAGTAGGTCAGAATCCAAAAACAGGTACGATACATGTTAACAATAAGCGATTTCGTTTCGATATCATGGATCAATACGACCAACTCGTCAATTCTATGGGTCTTGATGCTATAGCTGAAGTCAAAGTAACTGATATCATAGCACCAATGCCAGGTCTAATCCTAGATATCATGGTCAATCCCGGCGATGAAATTGAAGTTGGCAGTTCTATATTAATATTGGAAGCTATGAAAATGGAAAACGTAATCAAAGCTGAAGGAAATGGAGTAGTAAAGTCAGTGAACTTTGTAGTTGGAGCGACTGTCGATAAAGGTGCAGTGATCATCGAAATGGAATGATTTGATGTCAATTACTTAACAATATAGTATAAATGACAAATCATTACATTATTCAAATCCCTATCAAGAGAAACATTTATGAAAAAAATATTAATAGCCAATAGAGGTGAAATAGCAATTCGAGTAATGCGCACAGCCCGTAAAATGGGCATCAAAACAGTAGCCGTTTATTCTGATGTTGATAGAAATGCTCCTCATGTAAGGTATGCTGATGAAGCTGCGCATGTAGGGCCTTCTCCATCCACAGAATCCTACTTAGTAATGGATAATATACTCCAAGCTGCCAAAGATACTGGTGCTGATGGAATACACCCTGGTTACGGTTTCTTAAGTGAAAATGCGGTATTCGCTAATATGGTCACAGATGCTGGCATAAAATTCATTGGACCGAAGCCTTACGCTATAGAAATAATGGGAAGTAAGCTTGCTGCAAAAGACGCGGTAAAAGGCTACAACATCCCAATGGTACCCGGAATTGATGAATCCATAGAAGATGTACAAAAAGCAATTGGAATAGCTGAAGATATTGGCTTTCCAATTCTGATAAAAGCCTCTGCCGGTGGCGGTGGAAAAGGAATGCGTATCGTTAATAACTCAGAAGAACTGCCTGAACAAATGGAACGAGCTATTAGTGAAGCTAAATCAGCGTTTGGAGATGGTTCTGTATTTATAGAAAAATACGTTTCTAGTCCGCGACATATAGAAATACAAATTCTCGCTGACGGACATGGAAATGTAGTTCATCTTTTTGAAAGGGATTGTAGTATTCAAAGAAGACACCAGAAAGTAGTTGAAGAAGCTCCTTCAGCTGTCCTTACTCCCGAAATTAGAATTGCAATGGGTGAGGCTGCTATCAAGGTAGCCAAAGCTTGTGATTACGAAGGGGCTGGAACTGTAGAGTTCTTGTTAGATGATGATATGAATTTCTACTTCCTAGAGATGAATACCAGACTGCAAGTAGAACATCCTGTCTCAGAAATGATAACAGGAATTGATCTAGTAGAACAGCAAATAAAAGTAGCTCGGGGAGAAAGGTTAGCATTCTCACAAGATGATCTATCTATCAGTGGTCATGCAATGGAACTTCGTATATATGCCGAGGATTCACTCAATGGATTCTTGCCAAGTATCGGTACATTAGAAAAGTATAGACGCCCAGAAGGAGAGGGTATAAGACTTGATGATGGATACGAAGAAGGAATGGATATCCCAATTTTCTATGATCCAATGATAGCTAAATTGATCACATATGGCTCTTCAAGAGAAGAAGCAATCAAAAAAATGAAAAGTGCCATTAGTCAATTCCGTATTAAGGGAATCGAAACTACCCTCCCTTTTGGAGAATTTGTATTTGGACATGAAGCATTTATTTCTGGAAAATTTGATACTCATTTTGTCAAAAACTATTTCACACCAGAAACATATCACAACTCATCAGCACCAGAAAGAAAAATAGCAGCTGTAATTGCAGTAAAAAACTTCCTCAAGGAGGTTGGAAAAGCTTCAGCTATAGCTCACCCTTCTGATGATTGGAGAACAAGTAGATTATAGTCTATCAGACTTATTAATCAGATTCACAAACAGAGACTCAGATAAAACATGGAAGATAAATTAAAAGTACTAAACGATAAAATAGCTGCTGCTCATCTTGGCGGTGGTCAAGTTAAAATAGACAAACAACATCAGAAAGGTAAGCTGACAGCAAGAGAGCGTGTCCAGTTGTTTCTAGACGATGGATCTTTCGAAGAGATAGGGATATTAGTGACGCACAGAACCAAAGACTTCGGAATGGAAGATCAAATCATCTATGGTGATGGTGTTGTGACAGGTTATGGTACAGTTGATGATAGATTGGTCTATATTTTTGCGCAAGATTTTACCGTATTTGGTGGATCATTGTCAGAAACTCATGCTGAGAAGATATGTAAAGTCATGGATATGGCTATGAAAACTGGTGCTCCAGTAATAGGCTTAAACGATAGTGGAGGTGCAAGAATACAAGAAGGGGTTCGATCGTTAGGTGGTTATGCCGATATCTTTTACAAGAATGTGATGGCTTCTGGTGTTGTTCCTCAAATATCGGCAATAATGGGCCCATGTGCAGGTGGCGCAGTATACTCTCCTGCAATGACTGACTTCACAATCATGGTTGAGAATTCTAGTTACATGTTTGTCACTGGGCCTAATGTAGTAAAAACGGTTACCAATGAAACTGTAACCTCTGAAGAACTTGGAGGCGCTAGTACACATTCATCAAAGTCTGGAGTTACTCATCTTACCGCAGCAAATGATCTTGACTGTCTCAATCAAGTTAGACGATTGTTGAGTTATATGCCTCAGAACTGTGAAGAGAAACCAAGTAAACTTCCATTTGAACTTGGTGATGAAATAAGAGAACAGTTAGACTCAGTAATTCCTGATAGTGCGACTAAACCATATGACATGCACGAGGTTATAAATGGCATATCTGATGAAGATTCTTTTTATGAGATACATAAAAACTATGCTGAGAATATAATAGTAGGATTTGCTAGACTTGGAGGGCGAAGTATTGGAATCGTAGCTAATCAGCCAATGGTACTGGCTGGTTGTCTTGATGTTGACAGCTCAAAGAAGGCCGCTCGTTTCACAAGATTTTGCGACTGTTTTAATATTCCGCTATTGGTAATAATTGATGTTCCAGGGTTCCTCCCAGGTACAGATCAAGAATGGAATGGTATCATCACTAATGGTGCGAAACTATTATATGCTCTAAGTGAAGCAACAGTTCCAAGAATTTCAGTCATAACAAGAAAAGCCTATGGTGGAGCATACGATGTAATGAACAGTAAACACATCGGCGCTGACATGAATTATGCCTGGCCAAGTGCGGAGATTGCAGTTATGGGTGCAAAAGGAGCTAGTGAAATCATATTTCGAAGAGAAATATCTGCGGCTGAAGACCCTGCGGCAAAACTCAAAGAAAAAGAAGACGAATATGCTCGTCTATTTGCCAATCCTTATTCAGCAGCGGAAAGAGGATTTATAGATGAGGTAATACTTCCTAGAAATACTAGAAGAAAGCTAATTAAGGCTTTCTCTATGTTAGAAAACAAAGCGGTTTCATTACCGAAAAAGAAACATGGGAATATACCATTGTAGTATTTCATATTAATTAGGGATTAATGTAAAAAGATGGGTTAGGACTACCTAACTCATCTTTTTTATTGTATGTCTATTCTAATTTACCTTCAATGAAACCTCAGGTTAACACCTTTAGGTAATTCTGAAATACGAATATACAAGTACATCATTATAACTTAACCAATAGGTAAATATACAGTAAAGTCTATACTGACACTTAACTTTGACTTTGGGGCGTATTCCTTTGTCCTTGATCAAAGAGCCAACAAGTGTCATCAACCCAAATCTAGATTCTTCATAGAAATATAGATTTACTTCATCAAGCCTATTTTCATTTTGGCTTATCCTAATCTCGTTCAGCGTACTATTTAGTTTTTAAACAGACATCTACGACCCAAATATCTTTTTTGATATGTGACTTCAATAATAATTTGATCTTGATACTATAATATCTTATGGGATGTTATCGTACAGTATTGAATTTTACACTTTCTACCATTTCCATTAAAATGGTAGAAGAACGCTAATTATATTGATCTGATAGATCACAGCAGTGTGATCAATTTATACCGATGACAATTGAAAATAGTATTTCTTTTGTAGCGGCATTACGTGCGTTTGCATTCGCAAGCCACGCTAACATCAAAAGTTAAAAATACTGAAGTATTTATAAATGTCAGACATGATATCTTGTCTCTAGTATAAAACGAGTGTAAAGTCTCGTAAACAGAAAAAAGCCCTTCAACAAATTAATGCTGAAGGGCTGTAAATATTCTCTAACTCGATTAAGAGCTACTTCTTATCTAACTATGATCAATTTCTTAGTCATCTGAAAGAATGATTTTTGTATTACCTAACAATAATCATTTTTCGAGTAGCTGTAAATTCACCACTATTGACTGTGTAGTATAATACTCCAGTAATCCCAAGATCATCTGCATCTAATGGTAAGATGTTCATTCCTTTCACGCCTACTGCATTGATTGTCTTAATCAATTTTCCAGCTACATCCGTCACAGTAAACAATACCGCTCCATCCTCTGCCAATTCAAATCTGATCATCGTCTGATCTTTGAATGGGTTTGGTTCGTTTTGGTATAGGTTGTTTTCTGCACTTGCTGTGATATCACCTCTTGTACTTATTACTACCTCTCTGATTTCCATACTTGCCTTGAGCGTAGTCGAAAGGTAAGCTTCTGCAGCTGTCACCTTAGACGTCAATGCTATCATCTCTGATAATTGTCCATCTTCCGTCGCTGTGAATACCATCGTGAATACGGACTCATTCTCTGTAGCTGTTTTCGCTGTTCCGTTGT
>JBLHWH010000329.1:0-4858 GCA_047628935.1 Halioglobus sp.
TTAAGTGATAAAATCAAATTACTCTCTGATAGCAATCATTATATTTAGTATTTCTGATGCAGCTTCTGATATGATCGTACCTGGTCCGAAGACAGCAGCCACTCCTTGATCAAAGAGAAACTGATAATCATTTGGTGGCACTACCCCGCCCACTATGACCATAATATCATCCCTACCAATGGACTTGAGATATTTAATAGTTTCTGGTACTAATGTTTTATGGCCAGCTGCTAAGGATGATATTCCAAGAATATGCACATCATTTTCCACAGCTTGTATAGCGGCTTCTTGTGGCGTTTGGAATAATGGTCCTATATCCACATCAAAACCTATATCTGCAAAGCTAGTTGCTATTACTTTAGCTCCTCTATCATGACCATCCTGCCCTAATTTGGCTATCATTATTCTAGGTCGACGGCCATCCAATTCTGCAAACTTATTTGAAAGTGCTCTAGCAGAGGCAAACTTTTTATCCATAGTTATTGCTTTAGAGTATACTCCAGAAATTGTAGGATTATCAGCGACAAACCTACCAAATGATTCCTCCATCACATTAGATATTTCACCTAGAGTAGCTCTATGGCGTGCAGCATTTACTGCAAGTTCAAGTAAGTTTCCATCTCCTGATTTTGCAGAAATTCTAATTCTATCCAAAGCTATTAAAACAGTATCATTATCTCTTTTAGCTTTTACTGTATTAATTCGATCGATTTGACTTTCTCGAACAGTCTTATTATCTACTTCAAGTATATCAATATTGGCTTCCTTATCACTTTGAAAAATATTAACTCCTACGACATATTCTTGGTAGCTATCTATGCGAGCTTGTTTTTTTGCAGCGGCTTCTTCTATTCTCATTTTTGGTATACCTTTTTCTATGGCCTTTGTCATTCCCCCATAAGATTCGATTTCTTTAAGGTGAACTCTCGCTCTCTCTACCAATTGTTCAGTTAGATATTCTACATAATTAGAGCCTCCCATAGGATCAATACCCGCAGTTATACCAGTATCTTTTTGTAAATACTTTTGAGTCTCTCTGGCTATCCTCGCAGAGAAGTCAGTAGGAAGTGCCAACGCTTCATCTAGTGAGTTAGTATGCAATGATTGTGTGCCGCCAAAAGTTGCTGATAGAGCCTCAGCACAGGTTCGTGTTACATTATTAAATACATCTTGGGCGGACAGTGAATAACCACTTGTTTGAGAATGAGTTCGTAGAGCTTTTGATTTAGGATTCTTTGGATTATATCTTCCTACTATCTCTGACCATAATAAACGACCTGCTCTCATCTTAGCTATTTCCATAAAGAAGTTCATACCTATGCCCCAGAAAAAAGAAAACCTAGGAACAAACTGATCTACCTTTAAACCCGCCTTTAGGCCAGCTTCTATATATTCTAATCCATCGGCAAGAGTATACGCTAATTCTATATCTGCAGATGCGCCAGCTTCATGCATATGATAACCAGATATACTTATACTATTATACTTAGGCATATGCTTCGCTGTATATTCGAATATATCTGAAATGATTTTCATTGATGGCGATGGAGGATATATGTAGGTATTCCTCACCATAAATTCCTTTAGTATATCATTTTGAATAGTACCAGAAAGAAGTTTTTGATCTACCCCTTGTTCTTCGGCTGCAACTATAAAGAACGCTAAGATTGGAATTACCGCACCGTTCATAGTCATAGATACAGACATCTTATCTAACGGAATTCCATCAAAAAGAATCTTCATGTCCTCTACACTATCTATAGCAACACCTGCCATTCCTACATCACCACTAACTCTCGGATGATCACTATCATATCCTCTATGTGTAGCTAAATCAAAAGCGACACTTAGTCCTTTTTGTCCAGCTTTGAGGTTCTTCCTATAGAATTCATTACTTTTTTCAGCAGTTGAGAATCCAGCATATTGTCTTATTGTCCATGGCCTGGAAGTATACATTGAGCCATATGGTCCTCTTTGGTATGGTGCCTCACCAGCAAAGTTGTCCTTACAATTATTATGATCGCTTTCAGAATAAGCTTTTTTAATAGCTATTCCCTCAGCTGTTATTTTTGAATCTATATTATTCATAAAGTAAAGATATACTGTGTGATCTAATCAAGCTATATCTATATGATTAATAATAATAATATACCTTTATTTTAATGTTCCACGTGGAACATTAAAATATCTCGATGCAAGCATATGAGGAAACAGCTTACATTGTGTTTTCCTTTGAAGTTGATTTTCAAATGCAAGCTTCAGGGAATTAAACCCTCAACGACAGAAATAATGGTACCTAATCAAATAGCAAATTGGTTAAGAAATAATAAGAAATAATAACAAAAATAAAAAACAGAGAAACCTACTATAGAAAGATAAAACAAACTGTACATAAATACTACCGATAAACGCTTAATAGTATCACAAAAATAAATCACACGTTCCATCCCAATATTTTGTAGTTATTGCCAAACGTGAAGGATAAAAAAAGGAGGAATATACACTTGAATCAAAAGGTATAGACAATAGTATACTTGCTCAAAGTAAAGCCAAAATAAAATGTTCATAAAGGCAATAAATCGCCTAGCCAAGATAGAAAAGTCAAAACCGGAACCAACTACAAGTAAGAAGCCTGCAAAATATTGGAAGATCAAATAAACTACAAAGGGCATCAACTTAAAATGCAAAAAACATTGCGGTACAATAAAATTAAACCCTGATAACAACTGATAATAAAGGGAATATTCGTGAGAATTAGAGCAAACAATAAATTCAAAAGCTCAAGTATTTTAGATTTCTCAAGGCAAGCTAAACTGTACATAATATCAATAGATGAATTGTAACTATTGTAAATTATCAAATAGAGAAAGCGGACAACCATAAAAATGTTAATGCTCACATTCAGTATATCAGCTTTATAATTAGATTGAATCTGAAATTAAAACTATATCATGACATATGCTATAGTTAACTAAATATGTTTTCTTGATACTAGACAATCCGAGAATTGAAGCGATAATCAATAATATATTAGATAAATCCGTAAGTAAATCTCAGTTTACTAATATTGGAAAAATTAAAAGAATATCTCTGTTAGTGAACAGTTTTGAGAATTAAAGAAATAAGGAATAATAGTGATTGTCTGGGTGAGTATAACAAAATGACAAGAAGACTTATCAAAAAAACTCTAATAATAAAGGATTCAAAATAATAGGAGCACTATCAACAACGAACATCAAAGTACAATAAAGGGGACACACTGATAGGGTGTGGAATTAAGGAACTTAAAGAAAAAAGGAATTCTGCATCATCCATCCACTGCGAGATTAGATAAATTAAATAGCATTAGAAAACAATGAATAAAGCGATTCATAATAATACTCCATATTGCTATAAAAAACAGAGAAGCCTGCTAGAGTTAAAAAAAACTTAGAACAAAGAAATTCCAAGACTACGGTATTGGAATGGCAACTCAATAAGCTATTAATGCAAGCTCTAGAAAAAAGATCGTCTATAATACATCACAATTCAAAAGCCCGTAATCAAAAAAATGAGGCATTTACCTTTTAATCAAAATGAGGCATCCGATAATAACGGCACTAATCAAGCAATCTAAAGGTCTCAAGAATCTCAAAATTCCTAGAAATTTGAAAACTTAGCAATTAGCTCATTCCAATTTAAGATCCATTTATGATACCTTGAAGAAAATATCTCCAAACATGATAACTCTCAAAAACAACATTATCAACACTAAATTTATTTAGATCACCTAATTAGCCACGAATAGAACTATAGTAGAGAACAATTTTATAGTAAAATAGTAAAGGCCTGTGTTTATAAAAACATCAAAAATTCATAGATTATTTGGTTATCATCTCATAGCATTTATTAATTTCTTAATGCTCTTCGCATTCTCTGTTCTGTTCTTCACATAATCCAGCTATAGAAAGACATCAATTACTCACCAACAATAGTTTCCCGAATATCGCTTAGCTATCAAACCTAGAGAAATTATGTTAATCCTTATCGATTCCTTCTATTCAACATTTCAACAACTTACAATATGCGCAACTTGACAAAATCCTTAATATTATAGAAAGTAATCATGCCGAATAATTAATTTCTGTATTTCATAACTCTTCCACTCTCTTAGCATACGTATCTGTGATTCTAAAAATACTTTTAATGGTATATTCTAAACCTATTATCTCTGCTTTGGTGTCCAAACTATATGATATACATGACAATATATTGCATGAGACAACTATCTATATTTACTCATACTCAACGCTTAAAACCAAATCTAATTAACACTTGACCACCCCTAAGACATGGTTCTACCTTTTCCTAATAAGACAAGTCTAAGACGTAAAGTGATGTGCTGGAATTTTTGCTAGTGAGCTTAAAATAGAAATAATCCAAATCACGGATGCAGTAAGAAACACCTACTAATCTCTTATGATTTCGATTGACGGTCTCAGCTGGGGAATTGATAAAGCCCATAATAAAGTAATTAATAAATTGGCTCTAGTGTCTTTTCATAGTAGGTGTAAGAGCATTCATATGATCGTCTTTAAATAGTTTAATTTCTGTATCCAATTTTGCAGTTGTACCCTCTTTATATTTAGATCATTTCCAATTTGATCGGTTGAATACCAAGTCCTGAAATCTAATATTGCAATATACATTTGTAAGAAATCAGGATATGGACCATATAGTAATTGTGCGCTATGTGTTGTTCTATTATATGTTCTGTTCTCAGTTGGATTCTTACGTACTGTAGGGCGTCAAATGCCCATTTTAAAACATGGAATTTATCTAATATTTTGGTCGCATTAGGAAACGATTGTCTGGCGAC
>JBLHWH010000330.1:0-4829 GCA_047628935.1 Halioglobus sp.
GACGTTAGATTTCTTTGAACTTCAACTTCTGCATTAAGATCGCAAGGAGCCGAAATGTAAGAACGTTCAAAGGGAAGAGGGGATTTAATCAAAGACGTTAGATTTCTTTGAACTTCAACTTCTGCATTAAGACTGCAAGGAGCCGAAATGTAAGAACGTTCAACGGGAAAAGAGTATTTAGCCAACGACGTTAGATTTCTTTGAACTTCAACTTCTGCATTAAGACTGCAAGGAGCCGAAATGTAAAGAACGTTCAACGGGAAGAGATGAACCAAATTGAAAGAAGGAATCTAAGCAACCATAGATTTCTTTAAAATCCACAAATCCACAAATCCACAAATCCACAAATCAGCAAATCAATAAATCAGCAAATCAGCAAATCCACAAATCCACAAATCCACAAATCAATCAAGAATAATCTACCCTTTCTCCAGCTCCAATTTCATATTAGCGATCCGATCTATTAATTTTTCTGAGGTTAATTTTTCTCGTAATCGATCGACCATTATTGGAAATGCAAATGGCGTAGCTTTCTTTGGTCTACTAATGATAATATGTTGGTTTCTAATTTTTTCCAGAACACTTCTCAATCTAGCTTCTTCTAGTTGAAAAGTCATGACCTCATCAAACGTTTGTTGATAAAGTAGGCTTTCAGGCTCATAATCTTTGAATACATTGAAGATCAATTGAGAAGAAGATTGTAAATGTCGATCTTTCTTTCTTTTACCTGGGAATCCCTGGAAGATTAACCCACTGATACGAGCGATATCTCTGAATTGGCGTCTTGCAAGTTCTACACCATTAATTGTAGAATTAATATCAGAGGCCAGATCTTGTGATGAAAATAGATCTTTGTTTATCATGCTGTCTACATCAATTTCTTTTTCAGATAGCAATTCGAATCCATAATCATTGTATGCGAGGGAAAAACTAATCGGAGAATAAAGAGAGAGGCGATGAGCAACAAGCGCGGCTATCCCTTCATGAATGTATCTTCCTTCAAAAGGAAAAACCAATAGGTGAAACCCTTCTTGATCCTCAAAATACTCTACCAACAATTCATCGCGTTTTGGCATGATAGATCTGTTTTCTTGCATGTCAAAGAGTGGCTTGAGTACCATCATTTCATCTTCAACAGGCTTACCATCTACATAATCATAAAGCTGATTTCGAAGAGCTTCTGCCATCATAGAACTAAATGATAATCGGCCACCCATATAACTTGGGATTCTGCTTGATTTTTTTTTGCTGACTTTCACTTGGGCAGTCATATCTTTTATTCTTATCAATTCTAGACATCTGCCAGCAAACCAGAATACATCACCAGGTTTTAATTGAGCGATAAACCATTCTTCTACAGAGCCAACCCGTTTTCCACTCAAGAATTTAACCTGAATCATCGCATCACTTATGATAGTTCCGATAGACATTTTATGTCTCTGAGCAATGGTTCGATTGGTCACTTTATAAATTCCCTCTATAATTTCAACTTTTTGATATTCATCATAAGCACTTAAAGATTGACTACCGTATACAAGGAAGTTTAATAATTGTAACCATTCATCATCTTCTAGACTACTGTAGCAAAACGTGCTTTTTATCTGAGGATAAATCACATTAGAGTCGAACCCTTCAGATACTGCAAGTGTCATCAAATATTGAATCAGCACATCAAACGATCTTATAAATGGTGTCTTGTTTTCTAATTTTTTCTCTTTGATCGCAGACCTTAGTGCAGCTGCTTCTATGAGTTCAAGCGCATTGGTGGGCACAAAATAGATAATGGATTTTGCTCCAGGTCTGTGTCCACTTCTTCCTGCTCTTTGGATGAATCTTGAAACACCTTTTGGACTACCGATCTGAACGATAGTATCTACAGGACGAAAGTCAACACCTAGATCAAGACTCGATGTGCAAACTACAGCTTTCAGCCTACCATCATAAAGTGCTTCTTCTACCCATTGTCTTATCTCCCTACTTATTGATCCGTGATGCATTGCGATTATGCCGGCAAGATCAGGTTCTGCTTCTAGAATCTTTTGGTACCATATCTCACATTGTGCTCTTGTATTGGTGAATATGAGTGTACTCTTACTGTTTTGGACGACGGGGATTACTTTTTCCATCATAGTGAGACCAAGGTGCCCCGCCCAAGGAAACCGTTCTATCTCATCAGGAATTAGACATCTTACATCTATTTCTTTTTCAATTTCCGATTTTATAACACATGTGTCTTCCTCTTTTTTAGAGTGAAGTAGTACTTCAACCGCTTCTTGCATATTGCCAATAGTAGCAGATATACCCCATATTTTGAGGTTTGGATTTAGACCTTGAAAACAGGAAATAACCAATTGAGTCTGAACGCCTCGTTTATTTCCTATTAGTTCATGCCACTCATCTACTACGATTGATTTTAGATTCCCAAATACTTCTTTGTACCCCTTAGTTGCCACCATCACATGCAAGCTTTCAGGAGTGGTGATCAGCATTTCAGGAGGTTTATCCCATTGTTTTTTTCTTTGGGTAGTAGTGGTGTCTCCAGATCGAATTTCTATTCTCCAATTCAGCCCTAAACCTTCAGCGGCTCTTTGACACGATCCTTTTATCTCTTTGGCTAATGCACGTATGGGGGTTATCCATATGATTTGTAGGCCATTATTTTCTTTAGATATATTATTGGGATTATTTTGAATGAATTCTAACGCCGCACCTATAAATAGTGAATAAGTTTTGCCACTACCTGTTGGAGCGTTGACCAAGCCACTTTTATTTTCCAAGTATGCTTGCCAAGTTTCTATTTGAAATGGAAAAGGAGTCCAGCCGTTTGATTGAACCCATTCTACTCCTGTTTTTAATAATTCTTTTTTCATTTCAAGTGCAAAGTATATTAATGATATAATATTAAAAATTTATGTTGCAAATAGTATGTGACCAAATTGCAAATTGGTTGTCAAAGAAGGGTGGCTAAAAGTTAATTTTTAGGAATAAATGGTTGGTCTTTACATATAGTATTTTTTATAATGTATATTGGTAACATAATCCTACTGGATTATAACTTTTGAAAGCTTATTTAATCAAAACAAAATGAATATGTTCAAGGAATTTAAGAAATTTATCATGACAGGTAATGTCATTGATCTTGCAGTTGCTGTTATTTTAGCTGGAGCAATAGGTTTAGTTATCAATGGATTTGTATCCGATATTATGATGCCAGTAGTTGGTCATTTAGCTGGAGGAACGGATTTCTCTAATCTGTTTCATGCTATGGATGGTATAGAATATGCAACTGTCGAAGCTGCAAAAGAAGCTGGTGTTGCAGTAGTCTCTTATGGTAAATGGATAAATTCTATTATTAACTTAATCACTGTTGGATTTGTGCTTTTCTTAATGGTAAAAGCATACAATAAATCAAAAGCACCAGTAGTGGAAGCTGCACCAGTAGCTGCAGGGCCTTCTGACAACGACTTATTAGTGGAAATAAGAGATTTGTTGAAAAGATAATCCCTGCATTTAATTACTAAATGAAGGTTTATGAACATTAGGAATGTTACTTTATTATTGAATCATTTCTTAATTGCTTCAATAGAAAACAATAAGAACAGGCCTATAAATAATAATGAAAGATCCTGTGTTCCATGAACTTCAAATATCAGAAGTTGAAATGCAAGGAGACTTTCAAAAATATAGATATCTTCTTACTCACAGAAAATTACAATAAATAGCTGCTCAGTGCGCTGAGTGGCTATTTATATAATTTTTTGTAATCCATACGTTTTACAATTCATCCAATTCTTGTGGATGCCAATAATGAGCTGAATAGTCTACTACCTTCCAGTCTTTAATCTCTATTCCTTCTAACTCCAAACGAACTTGCATGGTCTCAGGAGTAGGGAATGCATTCCTACCTGACAATTCACCCTTACTATTTAGAACTCGATGAGCTGGTATACTATCGTCCATAAAATCGATCTGTTTCAACGCCCAACCGACCATTCTTGCGGAGCCTAGGTGGAGATAATCAGCTATAGAACCATACGTACTAAATTTACCAATAGGAATTTGGCGAGTGATATCGAAAACTTTTTTGTAGTAAGAAGCTTTTTTATTCTTTAATTTGGACATCGTCAAATGTAGTAAATCTTATAGGGTTACCCATTTAAGTCTCAAATTGTTGGTTGGGCTCAGATTAAGTTGAGATTTGCAATATAAATTAAAGCTATAAAAACATTAAAATCACTGGATCGGCAGACATTCAAATCCCAATTTGGAACAAAACTGTTGTGTTACCAATATTTGGCTGATCAAAAATGGTCAATGGGCTTTTCTTGTATTAAATGCCATCATAGTAAGCACATTAAGGGAAAGCAGCCTTGTAGTAAGAGGTGTGGCATATGCGGTTATGATGAATCTATTACAACAGAAACTATGTTTCATAAGTTAAAGTTTCGAATTGATAAAGCATTTGAGATACTCTATGAAATAACAACTAGTAAAAAGGGATCTAATAGTATATGGTTGGCATAACGTTTTGGAGTCAACCAAAAAACAGCTTGCCTATTTCGTCAAAAAGTGCGGAAAGCTATGGAGAGTAGTGAACAGCACCCTCTTGAATTAGAAGTTCATGTAGAGGAATTAGAAATAGGCACCCCTCAAAAAGGAGAGCCAGGAAGGAATAAGAGTGATAAGAAGGTCCTTATTGTGTTGGCATTTGAGAAGAGAAATGGGAAGTCTGGACGAGGCTATGCTAAGATTATCGAAGATTATAGCAGTAAATCACTGAAGGTACTATTTGATAGTCATAGTAAAAAAGATCCTAAATTTTGACTACC
>JBLHWH010000331.1:0-4810 GCA_047628935.1 Halioglobus sp.
AGGTAAGGTATATAATATTCTTCTTCTAAAATATCAATTAGACCGTCCCCATTTATATCTCCAAATCTCCCATCATAGGAATCAATGATGGAGTCTTGACTTAGACCTTGGTTTGGATTTACAAAAGTATAAGTGTCTTGAGATATTAAAAGATTAGCTGTCAATATTAAAATTAGGAGTAAGTGATTTTTCATTATATTATGTTTTGGTTTATCAACACGAAGCCAGATTACCCAAAGTAATATCTTGCTGTGATAAGTGCTAGGCAAATATACTATTCTAAAATATATAATTAGTTATCATAGGTTGGATTTATTTCTGAGATTCTATTTTCTAATAATTCCAGGGTTCTAAATTTTGCTATGCAAAATCATTTCACTGTTATTAAAATTGTATTTGTTTTATTAGCCACGATTATACGCGTGTTACCCCGCATTGAAAATGCTATAAAACGGGTGTTTTCTGCGAAAGCCATCCTTTATACCACACTTTTACGTGCATTTTCCCGCATTTTTATTGAAATGCTACAAAAGCCACACTTTTCTGTGATCCCAGACAGCACTACAAAAGGAAGCCTAGTGGATACCTCGAAGAGGTTTGCCCAAAGGGATATCCAATAGGCAGACGACTTGTGCTGGATGTAGCGGTCAAAAAGACGGGGCTTACGAGTGTTTCCGAGGAAGCCACTTCTTAGGCGGTGTCCTCAACGTAGGGGATGCAAAATGAGCTGGCTTGTACCAGATCATGCATACCCGAACGGTGCAAAGAGGAAGGAGTAGTGATAGCCAGACAACGAATGCAATGAGGCGACTGGTGAAACGTAGGGACTGACGAGCGTATAGGAAAAGAGATCATCGAATGCAATTGAGAATTCAATAGTAGGAATTTGATGATCGAGCGCGGAGCGAGAAGCACTAGGTGCTGTAATTGAATATAAACCATCCGCTAGCTAGCGGAGGTAATCAATAAACAGATAGCACATAGGGCTGCGAGGGGCAGAGGACAGAGCGGACCGCCAAACACGAAATGGCGGTAGGATGAATAGCTCTGATAACGGTAGTCTGCCAGTAATGGAAGTGACTTGGGTTGGATCTAGTAAGGTGGGTGAATGAAAGGAGGTCATACACTAGATCATTGAGTGCAGCTGGAACGGAAATGGATGGCAAGCGATAGTGGTAGGTATGACGAGAGATGGCGACAACGGAGACACTCTAGAGGCAGAACTAATCAGTGCTATCATACTAAAGTAGCCATGTGTGACGGAATGAGTGCAGCAAGACAGCTATAGTGACAAAGCGTATGTGACATAAAGGAACGACTGGCGCATGTGCTGTGTCCCGACGCAAGGAAAGACTGGCGATATAGCTGTGGCAAACTCATGGAGGAACGCCATGTACAAACTGATATGATAGGGCGATAATCTATCATCGTCATAAACTTTCTTGAAAAAAGCTATTTGATGTTGGATATAGTTTACGCTTGCCATTATTTAAATACTGTTATTTACTGTGCAATCTTGAATTACTTGTACGATATGGTCATAGTCATAAAGTATGATTCCACCTACTTTGGAAAACTGTAGCGTTCCATTAATACGAAGGTTGGCTAGTGTTCCTGCAGATATTCCGAGTAGATCTCGTACTTCTGGTGATTTCATCCATCGTTTCTTATTGGATGGATTGAGAGGAGAAGAAAGGATCTTTTTGATATCATCAAGAAGATCAGTTTTGAATTCTCGAAGATCGTCTGTTGTTATTAGTTCAGCCGGCATGATTAATATTTTATATGATTAGATAAAAACACTGAGGAGCAATACTGATGATGCCTTTGCACGATCAAGAAACTACTATCGGTCACAATAAATAAGAACTATGCTCCGTCAGTGTCATTTGACTTTGATAGTGTAAATCTGGGGTTGTTTGTTGAGTATTCTTCCACAGTTCGACCCAAGGTGGGTTAAATTTATTTTGGTGGATTTTGGCAGATATTTGGCGTTTAAGTAGGTGTTTTGAGGGAATTCGGGTTGTAAATCATGTACTATTTGTCGTTTTTGTGAGAATTCCCTGCTTACCCAAGTTGGGTTGTTTTGGAACAGGCGCAAACTAGATAATACGCTTGATAATCAACCAATTACGATAAAGTGAATAAGTGAGAGCAGTAAAGCCTGGTCACCTTTAGATCAAATTTTGTTCTATTCGGTGTGGATTACAGACAGTTTTGTGCTCGTATTAAGTAAAAGGACGAGTTTTCCATATTTCAATACTTCCCAAAATCTCCTTAAAGTGATTTTTAAGGAGTGTTGAAATGTGAGTAAACTAGAATTACTAAACTGAAAAGTTATAATTCTTCCTTTATGCAAGTGATAATTGCAACGTAAGACTGCTTGTACAGACATAAAAAACGAAAGCCCGGACATTGATATGACCAGGCTTTGTTTAGGATTTAATGTTGTGAGTAATTATTATGAAATCTTTCTTATATCCGCATCACCATCATTTGGCTTTTGGTTCTTATTGTTCTTCTTATTCTCTAAATGCTTCCTTAGATTCTTCATATCATCACTGACTTTGGTTTCTATAACCTTAGCATAAATCTGAGTAGAGGTTATCTTAGCATGTCCAAGAAGCTTAGAAACAGTAGCTAATGGCACACCATTAGAAAGTGTGATGGTTGTGGCAAATGTATGTCTGGCCAAGTGAAATGTTATGTTCTTTTTTATATCACATAAATCAGCAATTTCTTTCAGATATGCATTCAATTTCTGATTAGAGATCTTAGGAAATAGAGTACCATTATAGATTGCCTTGGGATGATCCTTATATTTTTCAATAAGTGCTTCCGCTTTATCCAATAATGGAATTCGAACAGAGTTTCCTGTCTTAGTTCCATGTGTATGGATCCACCGTCCTCCATCGATGCCCTTTACAAGGTTGTCATCAGTTAGGGTAATAGTATCAATATAAGCTAAGCCAGTATAACAACTGAATACAAATAAGTCACGAACATACTTAAGCCTATCAATTTTCAAATCCTTCATTTCAATGGCATCCAGTTCCACTCCAGAAAGGAATTCTCGTTCTTTGCGTTCATAGGATGCTTTATAGTTGGCAAATGGATCTTTGTCTATCCATTCTAGCCTTACTGTCATAGAAACAATCTTGCGTAGTCTCTGAAGATGTTTCATGACTGTATTGTTTCCCATTGGCTTTTGATGATCTGTTGGTACGTGCATTCGGAGGTAGTTTTCGAACGTAGTGATAAAACTATACCTGATGCGCGATAGAAAGATGTCTTCACTCTTTTGAATATCCTGCAGGAATGCTCTAAGGTACTTTTCTGTAGTTCGATAGTTTTTAAGTGTTCCTGGTCTTATTGTACTCAATGCAAGTTTGTAATGATATTCTACAGCTGCGATTAGTGTAAATTCATTTGTGTCTTCGTTTAAAAATCTTGTTTTGATAGCGTTCGCAGTGATTAGATCATTGTTTTTCCGTAACTGATCATACGCGTCGAAGATTTCAGAATTGATTTGGGAGAGGTATTGATTTAGTTTTCTGGCCTGGGCTGAGTTTCCTTTCATTCTAGCTTTAGAAGAATCCCACAGCTGAATGTCAATATTAATCTTTAGGCTAATTTCGGCTCGTCTGGTATCGTAGGTAATTCTAGTGTATAGATTATGGAGTTTATCCTTTCTCTGACTAGATTTTGGGAAGAAAATAATTGAAAATGTGTTTGAATATCTCATATGAAATGATTTAGGTTGAATAATAACGAACCACAAAGCGGTTCAAATCGAACAAATCAAAGTCAAATGACACCAAACAGAAACAAGCGTAACGAATTGATTATCAGTTATAAAGTTCAAATATAGTTCGTGATTTCCGTAATTCAAAATCACGAACCGAATCACGAACCTAAGTAATGTGTTTATTTGTGGGTATACGAAAGTCTCAAAACCACAAAAGCCTGTAAATCAGATAATTTACAGGCTTTTAAACTCTTTTTAAAGAGTCGTAGTCGGGGCACCAGGATTCGAACCTGGGACCTTCCCGCCATAGCGGGATGCGCTACAGCATTGACTAAAACCAAAAAGAGCCCAACAAATTAATGTTGAACTCTTAAGTAGTCGGGGCACCAGAAAGAGAACCCACTGTATATCATATCTGAAAATCAGACAATTACATTCTTTCAATGAAAATCACGAACCGAATCACGAACCGATTGCTTGTATCTGTTTGTATTGATTTGTTGCCCTAATATAAGATAATATTCCCACATAAGATAAGCTATGAATATGTTTTGAATGAAAATCGGATCTCTTATGTGCTTAAAATTATGCTTGTTACTTTCTTACTCAATTCAGTTTCATATATTAAATGACATATTAGATAATTTGTATATATGATTTGACTTTATCATTTGATCTACAGTGCGTCTTTCACATTCTCCAGTCTCGTGAAGCATTAGACAGCTGTATACGAAATCGTGAAACAAATGTTCTGACTCCATTTCTGAAATCAATTGCTTGTCAATTATGATTTTTCCCAATAAGATGTGTTGATTTTTTGAGTAGTTTAGTTCCATGCCATTTTTTTGAATAAAAAAGCGTGGTGACAATCAGCAAGCATATCTAGGGACACCACATCCCCGCAACTACAATACATAATCATCAACCACGCCGTTCGGCATGGATGACAATCTGTTTGGTAGCTGCATTACTAATGTGGTGTTTTAGATAGACTACTTCAGATTATAACCATTTTCCTGTCGTCTGAATACTAACTCATTTGTTAAGGTATTTCAGACGTAT
>JBLHWH010000332.1:0-4732 GCA_047628935.1 Halioglobus sp.
CAGGTGAATGGACGAAATGCTATAAGCTGGACAAGGAAGTTTGAACTTGATACATGGTATATAGAAAATCAATCTTTTTCGCTTGATATGCAAATATTGCAAAAAACAGTTAAAATAGTTGTTTTGAAAAAAGGTATAAATACAGAAGGACAAGCAACAACTGCTCCTTTTGATGGCACGAATTAAAGAAATGAAAAGGATAGTGATTGTAGGAACTGGTGGTATGGGTCGTGAGACATGGGGTCTTATTGACGCTATAAACCAAGCATCTTCTCAGTGGGAATTCGTAGGGTTCTATGACGATGCTTTTCTAGAGTCAAAGGAAGTTATCGCGGGTTTTAAATGTTTAGGCACTATAGCAATGTTGGAAGCTGTAGAAGAGGAATTAGCAGTAGCTTTCGGAATCGCAAACAGAGAGACTGTGCAAAATATAGTTCATTCGCTTTCGCGAAAAGCAAATTTTCATTTTCCTAATCTGATTCATCCAAATGTTGCCCTTGGATTTGGTTTCGAAATGGGTCAAGGAAATATGATCGCCAGTTCTTGCGAGTTTTCGTGTGAGGTAACTATAGGTGATTTTAATTTTTTTAATGGTCTTTGCGTGGCTGGTCATGATGTTGAAGTTGCAAATTTCAACTGCTTTATGCCTCGAGTACAGATATCTGGGGATGTTAAAATTGGAAGCCATAACTTTATGGGAATGGGAAGTTCAATAGTTCAAGAGAAGAAGGTGGGGGATAATAATACAATAATGAGTCATAGTTTCTTGACTAAGAGTATTGGAAATGAAAGAAAGTATTTTGGTATTCCTGCCAAAAGAATTAATATTTAAAGTTAAAACAAAAGAAAATGGAAGATTTTATAAACTACTTCGCAGAACAGTTTGATGAAACAGAAAGAAGCGAGTTCAATTCTGAAACTCTATTTAAAGACCTAGATGAATGGGATTCTATGACTGCCTTATCTATAATCGCTATGGTCGATGAAGAGTATGAGAAAACGATTAATGGCGACGATATCAAGAGTGCTCTGACCATAGAAGACTTGTTTAGGGCGATAGAATCTAAGTAATGGCATTAGTTCAAGTAAATAACGTAGAGATTTCGGCGATTGCTTCATGTACTCCTAAGAATGTGAAGGACAATCTAGATGATCCAAATATTGATGCCGCCCATGCAAAGAAAGTTGTAGATGGTACAGGTATTCGATATCGTCGTATTTCAGAAGGTAATACCACTTCTGATTTATGCTTTGCGGCCGCAGAGAATATTTTTGAGGGTAAAAATATTGATAAAAATGATATTGAGTTTCTGTTTTTTGTATCTCAGACTCCAGACTATCCGCTTCCAGCAACATCAATTATACTTCAAGATAGGTTAGGATTGCCACAAACAACGATGGCACTTGATATAAATCTTGGTTGTTCTGGCTATGTTTATGGGTTGTCTGTTATTTCTACAATGCTCGAAAAAGCATCCCATGCTAACGCAAAAGCCTTATTGCTCGTGGGCGACGTGAGCTCTACTAAGTGTAATCCCAAAGATTTAAGCACATACCCACTTTTTGGCGACGCAGGTACTGCAACGCTTCTTTCCAAAAAGAAAGGAGCCAAGATGGAATTTGATTTGCATAGTGATGGAGCTGGGGCTGGAGCTATTATTATTAAGGATGGAGGAGGGAGAAATCCGTATTCGCCTTCTTCGGAAGAGGAGATTTCTGATGATGGAACTAATATTCTTCGAAATAAAGATTTATTTCTAAATGGGATGGATGTATTTTCATTTGGAATTACGAAAGTACCTAGAGCAATCAAGAAATTTTATGATGAAGTTAACCTAGACCCTGAGACGGTTGACTATTACTTGTTTCATCAGGCAAATCTATTCATGAATGAAAAGATTCGGAAGAAGCTCAAAATAAGTGAGGAGAAAGTACCCTACTCTTTATATGAATATGGAAATGTAAGTTCAGCAACAATACCAATTACAATTACTTCTCAACTTAAAAATAAGATAATAAAACCTTCCAAAATCGTTTCTTGTGGATTCGGTGTAGGACTATCTTGGGGTGTAGGCTTGTTTAGTCTTTCACAGCATACTTATCTAGAAACATTGGAAATCTAAAAAAGCTTATGAAATCTCCTTTCTCATTACAGGACAAAACGATACTTATTACAGGTGCGTCATCAGGTATCGGAAGAGCTACTGCTATCGAATGTTCTAAAATGGGAGCTAAAATTATTGCTCTTGGTAGAAATATTGATAGGTTGAATTATACCTTACGTCAATTAGATGGTGACGGTCATGAGGTTATTACAATTGACATCAATGACGTGGAAGCTATAGATGCTTTTGTGAAATCATGTGGTAAACTAGATGGTATTGTAAATTCTGCAGGAATAGTGAAGCAAGAGTTGTTTAATTTTCTCAAGACAGAGACTTTGGATCAAATTATGGATACTAATTTTTTTGGACCTGTCCTTTTTATACAAAAATTAGTAAAGAAGAAGAAAATGAACAGAGATGGTTCTATAGTCTTTATTTCTTCAATATCTGGGCCAAAAGTAAGCTATATAGGGAGTGCTGCTTATGGTGCTTCTAAAAGTGCCATAACAGGTGTCGCTAAAGCAATGGCACTTGAACTAGCGCCCAAAGGGATTAGAGTAAATTGTTTACTTCCGGGGATGGTGCATACAGAATTACTTGATAACACTATTTTGACACGAGAGGATTTAGAAAAAGATGAACTATTATACCCATTAAAATATGGGAAACCAGAAGATGTGGCTTTCGCCTCAATTTATTTGCTTTCAAACGCTAGTAAATGGGTTACAGGAACCAACTTGAAATTAGATGGAGGCTTTACATTAAGATGAAAAAAGTCTACTTAAATCAGATTTCATATTATCTTCCGAAAAAGGTATTGTCAAATGCAGACCTTAGTGCGGAGTTCCCTGATTGGTCTGTTGAAAAAATCGCAAAGAAAATTGGCATAAATCAACGTCATATAGCTGCAAAGGACGAATTTTCTTCAGATATGGGTATTGCGGCCGCTGAAAAATTATTTAATGATTATGAATTAGATCGGGGAGATATTGATTTCTTGCTTTTCTGCACCCAAAGTCCAGATTATTTTTTACCTACCACGGCTTGTATTGTTCAAGATAAACTAGGCTTATCTACAGCTGCGGGGGCATTGGACTTTAACTTAGGTTGCTCTGGATTCGTTTATGGTTTGGCTGTCGCCAAAGGCCTTATTTCAGGAGGGATAGCGCGTAATATTTTGCTTATTTGTGCAGAGACTTACAGCAAGTTTTTAAACAAAAATGATAGAGGGAATCGCACTATTTTTGGAGATGCCGCTTCTGCAACTTTGATTTCAGATGTTAAAAAAGGATATGGAGCAGAGATATTGAATTTTCAACTAGGAACGGATGGTGCTGGGGCTGAAAATTTAATTGTTAAAGGAGGTGGTATGCGTCATAGAAATAGTGAGGTAGAGCATTATGTCGATAATTATGGTAATGAAATGACATCGAGTGATCTGTCAATGAATGGCCCCGAGATTTTTAACTTTACGTCAAACAGTATTCCAAATTTGGTACAAGCTGTCCTCGAAAAGAATGATTTTAAATTAGAGGAAATTTCACACTATATCTTCCATCAAGCAAATGCGTATATGCTGAATCACCTTAGAAAGAAAATAAAGATTCCTTTAGAAAAATTTCCACTGCATATGGATTTTTGTGGTAATACAGTATCCTCTACCATACAAATAGTTATCTCCGAAATGATGAAAAACGGAACTTTAGAAAAAAATGACTTGGCTCTTTTAGCTGGATTTGGAGTTGGCTACTCCTGGGGTGGCACAGTGCTAAAATTTTAAATATGTCTAAAAAAATATATCTTTCATCGCCTCACATAAGCCAGGCCTCTCGTGATTATGTGGAAGAGGCTTTTGATCAAAATTGGGTGGCTCCTTTAGGGCCCAATGTAAATGCTTTTGAGGAGGCCATTAAAGACTATTTAGATGAAGATCTGCACGTGGCAGCACTTAGCAGTGGCACTGCAGCTTTACATCTTGCGTTGGAGCTCTTAGGTGTTGAGAGAGATGATGAGGTGATTTGTCAGAGTTTTACGTTTGCAGCTTCTGCAAATCCAATTGTTTATGTAGGAGCTACACCCATCTTTGTTGATAGTGAGGAGGATACTTGGAATATTTCTCCACGATATTTAGAAATAGCCATTGCAGATCGCATCTCCAAGGGGAAAAAACCGAAAGCGATAATTTTGGTACACCTCTATGGCATGCCTTGTAAAATAGATGAAATTCAGGCGATTGCACAAAAACATGAAATCCCTATTATAGAGGATAGTGCTGAATCCTTAGGAAGTACGTTCCGAGGCAGGAAATGTGGGAGCTTTGGGGATATTAGTATTTTATCGTTCAATGGAAATAAGATTATTACTACTTCTGGTGGTGGAGCATTGGTTTCTCCAAGTAAAGAGATCAGAGATCGGTCTATTTTCTTGGCAACTCAAGCACGCGATGATGCACCACATTATGAACACAGCACGATAGGTTATAATTATAGATTAAGTAATATTTGTGCAGGTATTGGTCGAGGACAGATGGAAGTTTTAGATGAAAGAGTAGCTGCGCGTAGAGCGATGCATTCTTTTTACGAAGAAATTTTTAAGGATATTCAAGGTGTCACAGTTTTCACAGAACC
>JBLHWH010000333.1:0-4716 GCA_047628935.1 Halioglobus sp.
CTAGAATTTTCTTATGCAAGTGTTGGAGTGCTTGACTCTCCCTTCTTATATCAACTTTGAATTACGTTTCCCCTAAGTAAAAAAGTAACCGTTTTGGCAGAATCGTTGTCGCTACAAATTACGGGTTTCCCACTTCAAATATTGAAGGGCTGTACAATCTTGGACTTAGAATAATCACAAAAGGTAATATTGACTTTGATGTTGGAATTTCACGACCTATAAGTATTGGAAATAATGGCGCCCTTGGACTTCCGTTATTGTCCCTATCAAGAACTCTATAATCTTGTTCTTTTAGCACAAAAAAAAGCATCATTCAGTCGACACTAAATGATGCTTTTTTTTATTTATAGCTTTGTAATTCTAGCTTCCTTTAATCTTAAACATGATTACTCCACATTGTTCTTTGTAGTCATTTTTCTCAAACCAAAAGTCTTTCGATTTTCTAATAGCTAATGAAACAAGACTCTTTTTGGCTATAGTTGATAGTTTAGAATTGAATTCTGCACTTTCTACTTTACCTCTTTTGTTTACACATATATCGATTGAGACTGTACCATCTTCATCCGACAAAATAAGGATGTTTGGTTGATCCAATACTTTTCTTTTACCTAAGCCTTGTCCTCTTATAATAAGTATCAAGTCTTCATCAATCTCTATCTCATTTGGAGTATTATCTGCTCTTGGCATATTTTCTTCATTCTCTACTACTTCATCTTCTCTAGCCGTATCTTCCATTTCAGGTTCATCTTCAGTAGTTTCTTCATCACTACCATTATTATTGCCCTCCACTTTGGATTTATCTTCAGTAGGACTGTTCAACGAATCGTCAGCATCTCTTCTCTTTTGTTCTTCAGTACGCGTATCCTCCTCTTCACTATCCATTTCATCAGGCTCTTCACTACTTGTTGGTTTTTCTACTTTTGTTTTTGTAGGCAAAGTAGATCCATCCATTTTACTTTTTGACCTTTTAACTCTAGTTTTCTTTACCTTCTCTTCAATATCTCCACATGCTTTTTTCGCATTGATTCTCGCTTTTGATGAGCCCATTTTTGCTGCTTTTCTCCATACTGCACAAGCTTCATCTATTTTGCCCTCTTCTTCATACATATTCCCCAAAAATTCAAATATCTGAGGATCGTCATCGATCACTTGACTCGCAATCAACAAAGAATTAATCGCAGCTGCCGAATTTCCCATTCTATAATCTGCTTTTCCTAGAAGCGTAAGTGCATCTGCGTTCATTCCGCTACTTTCTGCAAAAAGTAAAACATCTCTTTTTGTACCTTTATAAGCTGCCATTGCATATTTAGCTTTAGCCCTTTGGATAATAGCATTGTTGTACGATTTGTCTTGTTTGATTATATCGGTGAATTCTTTAATAGCATCTTCATACCTCTCAGTGTCCAATAAGTATTTTGCCTTAATGTACTTGAATTCGATTTCTTCATCTATAGACTGAGAGATTCCTAGTCCGAAACTAAAAACCGATAATAGTAATATTAATATAAGCTTGTTCATAGTATTGTAAATACGTTGGTTGTTTATGAGACGCATTTTTGCCTCTCTTGTGTGTTAACAAACATATAAATGTTATCAATGATTGCACAGCACCCAAATTTTGTGCAAAAATACCGAAATAAGATTAAGTTTGAGTTCATTCCTAATTCTTATTATATTTAAGTGATTTAAAACATAAGATTTAAATAAGTTCATTATTTAAAATTCAATTAAAAATAGATGGAAGCAATTATTGAATACTTCTCAAGTATTACCTCAGCTCATCGATCAGCAATATTGATTGGTGGTTTAACGATATTCTTTCTCATAGAGAATGCATTGCCTTTATTCACCAATTCATACAATAAATGGAAACATTCTGGGCTCAATATTTTTTTCACTTTCACTACCATTTTAGTCAATTTTTTGATGGCATTCATCTTAGTAGGGGCTAGTGATTGGGTAGTTGCGAACGGCATAGGCTTGCTTCAGGTAACGAATAATAATGTGTATTATCATCTTATAGTTGGACTCTTAGCCTTAGATTTATTAGGTGCATGGCTTCCGCATTGGGTTGCCCATCATGTGAAGTGGATATGGCAGTTTCATCTTATACATCATACGGATCAACATGTAGATACTACTACAGCCAATCGTCATCATCCAGGTGAGTCGGTTGTTCGATTTACTTTTACTACAATAGCTGTTCTTATAGTTGGCGCTCCGATGTGGTTGGTTTTCTTGTATCAGTCAATGTCAGTAGTGCTTACACAATTCAACCATAGCAATGTAAAAATACCTGATTGGCTAGATAATCCTCTTTCTTATATAGTCTGTACACCAAACATGCATAGAGTACATCATCATTATCGTCAGCCATATTCTGATACTAATTATGGTAATATTTTTTCGTTTTGGGACAGAATGTTTGGTACGTATATAAAAGTAGATAACTCGAAGTTGGTATATGGTGTGGACACTTATATGAATACCGATGAGGCTCAAAATGTGGGTAACCTATTGAAAATTCCCTTTGCTGGATATAGAAACCCTATTGAATATGATACCAAAGAAAAGTTATAATATTTTTCTTCACAGATATTTCCTTCATTATGAAAATGACATTTTCGACTACTCTAGATAAATTTGAAAATACACTTTACCCATATCATGTGAAGGTGCCACAAGAGATATATCAATCATATACAAAAGCTAAAATAAAACGCATCCTTGTAAGTTTCAATGGTGGAACTCAGATGCACAATGCATTCCTATCAAAAGCTGATGGTATCAAATACATCAAACTAAACAAGGAAACAAAAAAGGAGAAGGACCTCAAAGTAGGAGACAAGATCGAAGTGGTAATTAAAGAAGACAAAAGCAAATATGGTATGCCTTTAGCTCCAGAAATGGGAGAACTCCTTTCACAAGATATAGAAGGGGAGCAGCTGTTTCATAAACTTACACCTGGCAAAATCAGAAGCCTACTCTACAAAATCAATGGATACAAAACTTCCGACAAACGAATCGAGACCTCCATCATTATTCTGGAACATCTAAAAGCTAATTCTGGTAATTTAGATTGGACAATGTTGAATGAGGCTTTTAAACTAGGATTTAAGATTTAAGATTTTAATTCTAGAAATAGAAAATAGAATGATTCCTTATTTTAATATAAGTTGCGACAACACACTAATTACTAACAAATTATGTATACATAGATTACCTATGTTAAACAACAACCCTAGAACATCTAGGTATCTGAATTTTACGTATATTGTGGCATGTCCACCACTAAATCAACAAAATCAGCCATTTTTAAAATTCTTGTTTTAGGTATCCTCTATAAAGAAGAAACCTATGGTTATGACATCATAGAAAAGATAAAAATCTTGTCTAATAGTGAGATAGTAATGAAAGAAGGAACGCTATATCCATTATTAAAATCTCTAAAAACCAACCAATTGCTGCGAGCTAGTTGGAAGAAATCACAACTTGGAAAAGCACGAAAATATTACTCTATTACCGAACGTGGAAAAGCTGAATACAACCGCCTTATTATTGAATGGAATCAAATGAATGCCATGATTTTAAACCTGCAAGCATGATACCTCCAATAAAAGATAAACGGATAATAGTGGCGCCACTTTGCTGGGGACTTGGACATGCGAGCAGATGTGTACCAATCATCAATCAATTGCTAGATCAAGGTAATACAATATCCGTAGCATCTGATGGAGGAGCACTCACTCTTTTGAGAAAGGAGTTTCCAGAATTAGAGTCTTTTGAATTGCCAGAGTATGATATTAATTATAAATATCAGTCGATGATTATCAATATGGCAGTGCAAGGCCCAAAAATATTGCGCGCTATTAAAAAAGAAAAAAATGAAGCGGAACAAATAGCCAGTTCATGGAATGCTGACATCCTAATCAGTGACAATCGGCTCGGATTTCGATCTAACACAACCAAAAACGTATATATCACACATCAATTAAACATTCCTCACCCTAATAAAATAATATCAGCTGTCGCAAATCGACTACACCATCATTTTATCAATAAATATGATCAATGTTGGATTCCTGATTATGAAGACGATCGATCTCTTGCTGGGAAAATGTCTCAAGCTGAACTAAAAATTCCAAAACGTTTTATCGGTGTACAATCTAGGTTAGTGAATGAAGATGTGAATGAAGACATTGACTTAGCAATTATTCTCTCCGGACCTGAGCCGCAACGAATGTATCTTGAAGAAAAATTAATTAAAAAATACACACACCTCTCTAACAAGAAGATCATCCTAGTTCGTGGAACAGAAAGTGTAGCAAAACACACTGTTAATCAAAGCCATATAACAGTACATAATCTACTCACAAGTCATGATATAAACAACATAATGAATCGAGCGAAACAAATTGTGTGTCGAGCTGGATATTCTAGTATTATGGATTTGGTGGCTCTTGGGAAAGGAGCTATTTTAGTTCCGACTCCTGGTCAGTATGAGCAGGAGTATTTGGGGAAGGTGTTGGATGGAAGGTATGGGTTTAGATGTATTGAACAGTACAATATTGAAATCTCGACAATATAAGGCATCGTACTGAAAATAGTTGACAGATTAATTAAAATTACTAGTATAGGTTTACAGCGATAAAAAACTTACTGAAATAGGTTGTCATCTATCCTGATAGCAAATATAAATAATAATCCTAGATTTAA
>JBLHWH010000334.1:0-4653 GCA_047628935.1 Halioglobus sp.
TGCATAATATATATCTTTGAAAAGCTTTATAACTCTTTTAAACATAAGGCTTTAGCCTATATTATGCAACCTTTTTTACATGTATTATTAATTAATAATCAGTAACTTAACAACTGCGAAACTTTAGTTATTATATTACAAATATGATAATTTGAGTTCAAACAATTCCTGGCAGACTAAATTCTTCGACCTATCCAAACATCAAAAACCCTTTCACATACAGTAATACTTACTACTAAAAATAAATGGACAACCACCACATATGACTGTCCATATATTATATACTTTTTAAGCCTACTTCAATGTATCAATAACTCCAGTCTGATAATTAATCACAACTGTCTCTTCTTTATAAGTGTCATAATCGATTGTCGTAATTGTATCTATACGAACAATAGAATTTATTTCAGGATTCTCATCTACAATCAGGTAGGCATTTTGTAATAGAGGTCTAACTAAAATATATTTAACCTCCTTTTTTAAATCAGAATGATATGTAGAAAATGTATCAATCTTAGCTCCTGAAATATTGTTATTCTTTTCTGCCGCAAGTAGAGGGAATGAGGGTATAGTATCATTTTTAGTAATCAATTCATTCCCATTCGTATCCATATACACCGTATAAGACTCAAATGAAAATAAAGAAAGACCGACCAGCAAAACTGGTAAAATAGCAAGATATCGCAATTTATTAGACCTAGATTCAGAACTCATCATAATTAATCGTTTTTTTATAAGTGAATTAAAATTGTGTACAATTGCTGGCTGACGTTTACGACTTACCTGATCTACTAAGAAAGAGACATAAGATTCTTTTCCTAGATTTGTTTGTGTCGCCTCATCAGCTTGATATTCGTGAACTTCTATGAGTCGTTTTTCATAAAGTACTAAGATAGGATTGAACCAAAAGAAGGCACGAAAAACCTTAATAAATAAGACATCAAGTGTATGTCCCTTTCTTATGTGGTTGCTTTCGTGAGTTAGCTCGTATGTAGTTAGATTCTCTTTTCTATCAATAGGTGCTATGACATACTTCCCAAACGAACATAAAGTAATATCAGCACCTGTATATATTATAGTTAGTCCTTCGTGTTGTATTGGTTCTCCATTCTTTATGATTGTGTATATATGATAGGTGCCTCGCAGAACTATGAAGAGACTAATAAGCACACCGGCAATATAGATAAATGGCCAAATCAAACTCCAATCGTAAGAAAGTATTTCTGACTCTACGCCTAAAGGTACAATCATGTCTCCCTTAATTGGTAGCTGTGTAGCAGTAGAAAGGATAGACTCATGCTTATATATAGGTATTGACAATATAGGAATCATCAATGCCAACATTAAAGAAGACAATAAATACGTACGATTCTGTCCATGTGTGGGCTTGTCTTTAAAAATTAAATGGTAGAGTCCATAAAACAGAACAATACAGATACTAGATTCTAATAGGTAGTTCATCATTTTTTACTTTACTGAATCTCCTTGCTGTCCAAAACAGAGATTCAAAGTTCAAAAAACATAAAATTGATTTTATTCACTGTCATTGATTAGTGCCTATGAACGTTTTTTTCGAAATTGATTAACAATATCATTCAGCTCCTCTTCAGAAAGATTTTCTTCCTTGATAAAGAAACTTAGCATCTTCTCTGGAGAACCTCCAAAATAACCTTGTAGTAAATGCTTGAAAATTGATTTTTGGTAGGTACGTTTTGTGATAGTTGGAGAATATTGATGCGTTTTACCAACTTTTTTATGTGATATAAAACCGTCTTTCTCTAGTTTTCGTATCATCGATAATACAGTATTGTAAGGTGGTGCCGGCGGAGCTATACTTTCCATCACTTCTTTAGGAAAAGCCTTCTTTAGCATCCAAAAAATATTCATTATGTCTTCTTCTTTTTTATTTAGTCTGATCATAAATTAATAATTATAAAACGAAAGTTACGTTTATATAACGAATAATTCGTTATATATTGTTTACTATCAACCATAATTTAATTTTTGAATCAATATTATTTAGAAAAACACGTTTATATAATAATAACAAATTTCAAATAAATCAATATGAAGATCTACCAAATTATCCTTTCCATGATATTACTTTTCTGTTTAACTTCTAAAACTAGTGCGCAGGAGATAACTATGTTTCCCGGTTTTGGAGGAATGCAATATTATGAAGATGAAAATCAAATTACTAAAAATGAAGTATGCTTGCTGATGGAAAAACATGAATTGACTAAAATGCATTGGAGTAAGTCAAAAAAGCACAACATATATTCAATTATTTCTTTTGGGTCACAACTTCTTACAAGCTATTTTGCTTTGAAGTCTATATACAATTCAAATTCATCTTACGATAGTGGAGACAAAATACTTTTTGCAGCTAGCATAGGTTCTGGCATAGCCGCGATTGGGTTCTCTTTCTCATCTGCATCATTAAAGAAAAAAGCAATCCTTGGATATAATAAATCTCAATCAGAAGAAGGTCTTATATTTCACATAGGACAGACACATAATGGTATAGGTTTAGTTTGTAGTTTTTGATCTCGATCAGATCACTATTACCCCTTTTGATAAAAATAAATACGTTTGGCCATTATAGAGTTTTAAATTTGAACGATATCTTTATCATCTTTTAATTATTTATATGTCATGAATAGATTTATTACTGTATTAATAGTAATCATTATGAGTTTTATGTGTACAAATGCAACAGCTCAAGAATTTAACAATCAAGTTAAACGAGTGGGATCTAGATATTATCTTGATTCTATACCAATATCTAACAAACAAGTCTGTAACCTCATGAATGAGTATGAAGTCTCAAAAAAGTATTGGAAAAAGTCAAAAAGCCAATTACTTATATCAAGACTTCTTATGATATCTCAAATGATATATATAAGTAGAAATCTATTATCAGGTATCATTGCTACGACCACAAAAAGAAATCCAAATAATGCTTCCTATATTTTTGCAAATTTAGGTGTTGGTGCCTTATGGACAGCAATTTTGTTATCGTCGTCTTCATCAAAAATGAAAGCAATTGATTCTTACAACAAAGCAAAATCAATAAATGAGGTACATATCCATATTGGACAAACAAATAATGGATTTGGAATTGTTTACAGCTTCTGATATTTTATAGGTGCATGTTTAAATTATTACTATTTTAATTAACTATTATTTTATTTAATTAAGTATTATCGAATGATTAAATCAATTTCAAATCAATGTTGGATGTTTACATAAAAAACATATCAATATTTGTAGACATCATTTGATCAAAATATCATATGTATTCCCATAATAAGAATACCTTTGCGGCTTAATTTGAAAAAAGTACAGATGAGGCGTATAAAGGAATATAAAAAACTTTTTAAAGTAGAAAAAGCGATTGATCTAAAAGAACTAAAATCTACATATAGAAACTTAGTTAAAGAATGGCATCCTGATAAATTTCAAGATCCTGATAAAAAGGAAGAAGCAGAAAAAGAAACTGTAAAAATAATAGACGGCTATCACTTTTTAGTAAGTATCGCACCATTAACTAAAGAAAAAAACTTAGAGGAATATACTGCTACAATTACAGAATCAAGAGTAATTGACTATCGCCATAAGAGTATGTTACTAGAAGTGTCTTTTGCAGATGGTAATACTTATGAATATTTTGGAGTGAATCATAAACTATTCCACAAATTCCATAATGCAAAGGCTATCAATAATTTTGGAAAGAGACATATATTCAATTCATTTCTTTATCGAAAAGCTAAAAGAACAGTTGAGATGGCTTAATATCGTCTAAGTATGAAAAGTGTCTGTTGTATTTAAGTTATTGTCACGATAGTAAGAATTCCTAACAAACTAGTAAGTGTCAGACACCTTGTAGGTGTGCAGATACTATTGAAAAATACATAGCTGACATGTCAGACACTGCAATGAGTGTCTGATATATTTAGGTTACAATTATGATTAGTAAGAAGTGCGAATAGACATTAAAGTGTTATACAACTTAGAGGTGTGCAGATACTATTGGAAAATACAAAGCTGATATGTCAGACACTGCAATCAGTATCTGACATATTTAGGTTACAATTACGATTAGTAAGAATTGCGAATGGACAATAAAGTGTCATACATCTTGGAGGTGTGCAGACACTATTGGAATATACTAAGCTGACATGTCAGACACTTCAAAAGTATCTGACATATTTAGGTTACAATTACGATTAGTAAGAATTGCAAATTGATAATAAAGCGTCAGACACCTTGGAGGTGTGCAGACACTCTTGGATATTAAAATCTATTTTCGTTACTCAATTTCAAAAAAGCAACAAAATTCTCCCTACATTCGACGAACGACAAAAATTTAAAGACCAATCGATTATTAAAATGAAATCATTACTTTGTGTTCTGCATTGATATAAGCGAACGCAAATACTACCAACTATGCTCACTACACTATTCTATATTTCCATGATTTCGGGCGGCCTTTTGGTCATAATGCTATTACTATCATTAGTTTCAGGACTTGATCTAGATTTTGATTTTGGAGATGGTGATGATGGAGGAGGTGTTCTTAAACCTACCCTAGTCTTCTTTTCAATAGGATCATATATTGTTCGTGGATTTTTGATGGCAGAAATTAATCCT
>JBLHWH010000335.1:0-4643 GCA_047628935.1 Halioglobus sp.
AAAAGAGCTTTTGCGTTCTTCTAGAGTTTTTGCTAAAAGAATGAGCCAAGCGGCTTGAGCGAGAAGAGGTTTTTGATTTGATAAATGCTCCTACCAATCTAAAACACAAAACCATTTTGACGCTTATCTACTCAGCTAGCCTTAGAATATCAGAGGCTATAAACTTAAAGGTTGCAGATATCGACTCTGACAATATGCGAATTTGGATTCGCTATGGAAAAGGACAAAAAGATAGAATAAGCATACTCTCGCCTATGATGTTGGACTTACTCCGGATCTATTACAAAAACTACAAACCAAAAGCTAAATCAAAGAAGAATCCAAAACCTGCGGCAATTGAAGAATTAGAAACTGCTGCAAGCAAAACCTTTTTAGGACATCAAGTGGTTAGCGCTCCAAGCAAACCTAAAAAAGAGCCCAAAACGTTTATCGGAAAGATTTGGCGTTGGGTGAATACTGAGTAATTAAAATTATTCAGCATACGCATTCCTGCTTAGGCAAGCATCTATCTTTTACAAACTTCCACAAAAATCAGGGACCGGCATTTCCTTAATGATAGGTAATTAATTTATTCTCCAGATTCTAGTGAGAATGCCCGTGTTCTTCAATCGTTTCTTCAGCACTGGCTTCGACAACCTTTAATTCCATTTTACAATCTGGGCAAATTCCATCTTTATCGTACGTTTTACCTTCTTCACAATCCATAGGACATTGGTAAGTTGCAACTTCGACTGCTTGGTTTGTTTCTGTTGCGCCACCACAAGCAGTAATTGTTGCTCCGGAGATGATTAAAGAAAGACTTAAACCTGCTGTATAAAGAATTCGTTTCATGTTTTGTTATTTGATTGCGAAAGTAAACTTCATGCTGTTTTGATCTTGTTCTAGGTTGAGATATTTTTTCCTAAAACTTCAAATATCTATAATCGAAATAAGCGTAATATTTACCTTAGCGCACCTTATAGGGGTCGGTACGTGAATGTTTTTGAAGGAAAGTTTATCTTAGCGAGTTGTTACCTGCAAGTGGAGAAATTTAAGAATTAAACCAATACCAATATGAATAATAAAATTAGATTTTTTATCGGAATACTTGGAGTTAGTCTCTTTGTTGTTTCTTCAATAGTAGGTGGGATTCTAATTGAAAACTATAGCTTTACAAGTCAATATATAAGTGAAACCTATGCAATTGACACTGAGTATGGAGTAATTTTAAGAACTTTTGGATATATTCCAAGTGGAATTCTTATTACTATTTTTTGTTTTCTTGGATTTAAATATTTCCAACCGTCTAAACTAACCAAAATCGGATTTTATGGACTGGGAATATTTTACGGTTTGGCTACAGTAATTGTTGGATTCTTCCCTTGTGACAGTGGTTGTAACAAAGAATTTATTGACCCAAGCATTTCACAAGTAATTCATAATCTAACAGGGTTATTGACATATATATTCGTTCCTATAAGCATTATCCTCATTGGCATTGGCTTAAAACAATTACCGAATTATAATAGATTATCAATACAAGCAATAACTTATGGAACAATAAGCATATTATTTATCTATTTGTTGTTCTCTGGAACCAATCCTGAATATATTGGCTTATATCAGCGAATTATTGAGATACTGTTCATTATTTGGATAATAACTTGTGCTATTGCGATAAAAAACAAAATACCAGCAGGTAACAAGGTATAAACAGCATTAAAACGACTGTTTATACTAAGCGTTAGCAACAACCTAAACAAAAAAGAATGATTACTTTAAATCATCAACTTAAGAGACTCAAGGAAATTCATTATCGCTGTTATAATAATGTCAATATAAATGACTTTTTAGATTTGGTACATACGCTAAGAATATTTTCAGAGTATAAAGAGAAAATTAATGATGTTATTATTGAAGGGGCTGAATTTGAATCTGAAAGGCATAGCCTAGGCTATGCCTTTCAGCCACAAGCTACCTGTATACTTAAAAATTCATGTCCAGTTCTCAAAATACGCTCACGGTCTTTAATCACTAAGTCCGTATGATACACAAAATGTGTAGGATTTAAACATATAGATATTACCTGTTAATATGGGTGGAAGTCGCTGTACAAAAAATGACCCTGAATTTGAACTGCATAACTTGGTATTCGACCCTTGTACATATACGAAAAAAAATTTCTGAAAATAACTGAAATTATGCATAGCTAGGAGCAAGGAATATTCTGTTATCTCCAATATTTCTATAATCGCGAAAAACAATATGAATTGAATAATATGTACTTAACTAGCTACTTATAGATTATATAGGATAAGTTTGTCTTTACAGAAATATTAAAACCTTTCATAATTATTCAATTATGTGTTTTAAAATAACTTCAGAAATAGTCGGTTAATTATGTTTCAAAACAAAATGAGGTTGATAAAAAAAGTTGTAGCGTTTAAAAAACGATTGTTCAAATCTAAAATGTCTAGTCATTTTAGATTTCCTCAAAAACATGCTTCTCAATATGCTCGTAGTTTAATAGAAGCCAGTTTGGACCCGCTGGTAACCATCAGTGCAGAAGGAAAGATAACGGATGTGAACGAGGCTTCCGAAAAAGTTACCGGTATTCCGCGTGAAAAGCTAATAGATACCGACTTTTCAAATTATTTTACTGATCCAGAAAAAGCACAGGAAGGTTATCTCCAGGTTTTTGAAAAAGGTTTTGTTACAGATTATCCCTTAACCATAAAAAACAAAAACGGGAATTTAACAGACGTACTTTACAATGCTTCTGTTTATAAAGACGATAAAGGAAATGTACTTGGCGTTTTTGCGTCGGCACGTGATATTACGGAACAAAAGCAAGCTTCTGAATATGCTCTTAGTTTAATTGAAGCATTGCGAGTTTCTGAAGAAGATTTGCAAAATATAAATGTAGAATTAGAAGTTAGTTCAGCAAAGGATTTAATAGGTAGTCAGAATAGATTTCGAAGTTTATTTGATAATACTCCACAATGTATGCTTGTCGTGGACCTGAAGTCAGAGAAGATCATTAATGCCAATAAGAGTGCTGTAGCGTTATTTAAGTACTCTATAGATGACTTATTTAAAATGGGACCTAGAGAACTTAGCCCTGAATGGCAGCCTGACGGTATAGCGTCTGATATACAAATAAGAGCTGATATTGAAAAGTTACTAAAGGGGGTAAAGGTGAGTAAGGAATGGATGTATAATGATGCTCACGGAGCTGAGATACAAGCAGAGTTGAGTATTATCTTGTTATCCGAAATAGACAAGTCACAGGTTATTGTTAATATTATAGACGTCACTGAGAAAAATAGAATAAAGGAAAAGCTTAAATCACAATTAGATGAACTGAAGAAGACCAACAGTGAATTAGACCGTTTTGTATATAGTGCTTCGCATGATTTGAGATCGCCATTAAAATCAATGCTCGGTTTGTCAAAGATGATCATAGATGATATCAGCCCAGATAATAGGAATCAATTAGAACAAATGGGTATGATGCAGAGCAGTATTGTAAAACTCGATAATTTTATCGAAGATATATTGGACTACTCACGTAATGCCCGCAAGGAAGTGGCAAAGAAAGCAATTGATTTCAGTCAGACCATTGGTGAGGTTAGGAATAATCTTGCACATATGGACGGAGCTGATTCAATAGAACTGAAGCTTGAGATTAATCAGAAAATGGAGTTCATTTCAGATAAAGCCAGATTGAGTATGATTTTTAGTAATGTTATCTCAAATGCCATTAAGTATAAAGATAACTCAAAAGAGAATGCATTTATAGCGATCAATGTTGATTGCAGTAATGATTTTGCTACTATTAGTATTGAAGACAACGGTATTGGTATTGATGAAAAGAATCTAGGTAGAATATTCGATATGTTTTATAGAGCTACTAATCTTTCTGCTGGTTCAGGATTGGGATTATATATTGCCAAAGAGGCCATTGAAAAGATAAATGGCACAATGAAGATAGAGTCTGAATTAACCCAAGGAACAAAATTTAGCATTACGATTCCGAATCAATTAGTGATATTTAATTAATAGACCAATATGAAACATGTTTTACTGATAGATGATAATGAAATTGACAGTTATATTGCTCAACATATTATCGCTAAAAATAAAATGCCACAGAAAATAAGTGTAAAGAGTTCAGCGATTGAAGCACTGGAATTCTTGGCTATTCTAAAAAAGAATGGGGAAGAATTTCCAGACTATATTTTTCTTGATATCCAGTTGCCAGAAATGAACGGATTTGGTTTTCTAGATGAGTTTAATAAATTTCCCAAAGCACTGATAGGGCATTGTAATGTAATTATGCTTACTTCTTCTGGCCATGAGCGAGATCGTGAGCACTCGTTTCAGTACCCCTATGTAAAAAAATTTATTACTAAACCGTTGTCATTTGATCTATTAGAAGATGTGTAAACACAACTATAAACCTTGGTTTTAGGTTTATAGTGCAAAGGCGTATTGATACTTTTAAGAATTGTACTGTGCTAATATGGGTAAGCCGAGAATTATGTTGAAGAGTAAACAGGCTCCTAATTATTCGCTCCAATATACCAATTCAGTGAAGTGGCAATGCAAAGCCAAATAAAGTACGGAGCTATGAGGAGTGACTTGAGGCCGAGTAAACTCCA
>JBLHWH010000336.1:0-4642 GCA_047628935.1 Halioglobus sp.
TCGCCAAAATTTTTCCAACCTAAAGGTCGGTATTCGGATCTTTTTTGTGATAAGGCGTTTTTATGCAAAAACATCTTTTTATGACTCCGACGCAAGCATCGGAGAATTTAAGTATTAAATGCTGCATAAATCACATTAGCATCATGCTGAGAACAGTAGACAGCATTTACATACGTGTTCGCTGGGACACTATTAATTCTATCTATTTTTGTCCAGTTAGTCCCTCCGTCTGTTGTGATTTGGATCAATCCATCATCCGTTCCGACTACCAATAGATCCTCATCAAGTCCAGACTCGCTGAATGCGACTATCGTTCCATAAGGAGATGTAGATGCATTTTTCATGACAGCATCCATTGATTGAACACGACCCATGACTTTGAGTTCATTCCGATTAAGCTGCTTGGTTAGGTCCTCACTTATCACATCCCAGCTATTTCCATAATCATCAGATTTGAACAGTTTATTGGCTGCAAAATATAGTCTGCCCGTTTTGTGTGGACTTACTGCAAGTGGTGCATCCCAATTCCATCTGTAAGCGTTTTCATCTTTTCTTTCTTTTGGTTGAATCCCTATCTCTTCTCCACTCAGCTTGTCATATCTCACAAGTACTCCATATTGAGACTGCGCGTATACGATATTAGTATTCTCAGGATCTACTTGCGATTCAAATCCATCACCCCCATGTGTGAAGAACCAATCTGCATTCGTGATTCCATGATTAGTGATTGTTCTTGATGGACCACCCATACTAGAGTTATCTTGTGTGCCGCCATAAATGTTATAGAATGGCAGGTCATTATCAACAGCTACCTTGTAAAATTGTGTTACTGGCAGATTTGGTTTGTAGTCCCAGGTTTTGGCCGCATCGAATGTCTCGTACAATCCCCCATCACAACCCACTAACCAGTGATCTCCATCTCTTGGATCAATCCACATACAGTGATTATCTACGTGCTTAGTTACCTCTCCCACTCCAGAGAAAGACTTACCTCCGTTGGTACTTACCTGCATCCATGTGTTCATGGCGTATAGTTTCTCTGGATCATTGAGATCACAATATATTTCTTGATAGTAGTTACCACTCGATTTGTACTTTCCTCTTTTGTTCCAGCTAGTGCCTCCGTCTGTAGTTCGGAATGTTCCTCCTTTGCCATCAGCCGCTTCCACTACAGCATAGATGTAATCAGGGTTAGCTGGAGATATTGCTAATCCGATTCTTCCCATTGACTTAGGCAGACCAGAATTAATTTTAGTCCATGTAGCTCCACCGTCAATAGATTTATGCATTCCAGATCCTGGTCCACCGCCTACATAAGTGTACACATGTCTTCTTCTTTGCTGAGAAGCTGCATATAGTATATTTGGATTTCGTGGATCCATGATAAGATCACTTACTCCTGTATGTTTATCGATTTTCAAAGATTGCTTCCAATTTTCTCCTCCATCTACAGATTTATAAATACCTCGTTCCCCACCTTCGCTCCATAGTGGACCCATGGAAGCTGCATACACTATATTAGAATTTGTAGGATCTACAATGATCTTAGCAATATGTTCTGATGTTTTGAGTCCTACGTTCTTCCATGTTTTGCCTCTGTCCTCAGATTTATAGATACCGTCTCCATATGATACACTTCTCTGATTATTATTCTCTCCAGATCCTACCCAGATTATATTGTCATTATTAGGATCGATTGTGACACAGCCTGTCGAATAAGAAGCTTGACTGTCGAATATTGGGGTGTAAGTAGTACCAGCATTAACTGTTTTCCATACACCACCGGCGGCAACCGCTACATAGTATTCAAATGGATTATTAGGATTCACAGCGATATCCGCAATACGTCCTGATGCTATTGCCGGCCCGATATTTCTGAATTTCAAACCAGAAAGGGATAATTTATCTTTTTCTGGTTCTGATTTCTCCTTTTTCTGTGCTTGAGATTGGAATGATATCGTAAATGCCATGATTATGGCTAGTGTGAATTTTAGTAATTTCATTAATGGTTATTTTTAGTAGCAATAAAAATACTCAAATAAAATGGAAAATATAGCTTATATATTTACTCTTAGTTGACTTATTATGAGCGAAGAAACTTTTAGTATCATTCACTCTTTGGAGATACCAAGTGGTATATTTACTTACGTTAACATCTAAGTATCTGCAAGTATTGAATACAGAATAAAATACGGCGATATTAGCCGCAGCCTCTTCATTGCCTGCAAATAGGTAGTTTTTTCTACCTAGAGCGAGTGGTCGGATGCAATTTTCTACATAATTGATGTCCATCTCGATCTGTCCATCAATCATAAAATTTGTGAGCCCTTCCCATCGTTGTCGCGTGTAATTTATCGCCTTACCTATAGCGCTCTTGGGCAAAATAGAGTGAGGAGGATTGAAAACAAATTCTTTCAATTTATCTATATAGACTTCCATAGCTTGGCGTTCCTCTTTCCTATACTTATAGAATGAGCCTAGATCTTCATGATCGTTCCTAATGTCGTTTATCTTTCTATACCATACATTTTTTGATAGAGACCCATAGCATTACTTGCGCTATCCTTATCATTGGTTAGTGAAGTTTCAAATTTTCGTCGTGCATGGGCATTACAATTTGATAATTCTATGTCATGGTGTGTCTGAGCTATATTTTTATATACAATATATCCATCACTTTGAAGTTTTCCTTGATAATCTTTCAAGAGCTTTGAAGGAAAACTTTTGTCTCTTCCTTTATTATACATAAAACATACATGGCACTTTGCAGGCGAATAGATTACCCACATGTATCCCAAATACGCTTTTCCTTTTTTTGTTGCCAATACTTTGATCGTAGACTCATCCATTTGGATATAGCCCGATGATAATATCTCTTTTTGGAGATGCTTTGCCATTGACCTGAACAGTTCAGCTATCTTATGTACCCATCCATTCATTGTAGATGGTGGAATTATAACACCATCTCGTTTAAATATCTTCTGTTGTCTATATTCTGGTAGATGATCTACATATTTTGACACCACTATATAACTCAATAGGGATAAATCCGCTTCGCACTTAGCAATGCGTTCACTAGGTTGTTCCCCCACTATAATTTTTTCATCTCTCGCTGACTTGTATTTGGGAGTAATCAGTTTTTTAATAAAAAACTTACCAGGCTTATATTACCCTGTTTTCCTATAGGTTTTGATACTTTTCATTAGCCTGTCTAGAGCATTTTATATCTTGATCTTTGCTTGATTCCAGCCAGTGAAATTCCACTTAATAACATCACCAAATGATTGTATTGAATTGAGTATTTTGATACACCATTTTGGCCACTTATCTTTTCGAATGTTCCTTTTTCTAATCGCTTTGAATAGATCACAAATACATCCGTGTCCCAAACTAACATTTTCATAAGTTATCCATTTCTATTGAAAAATACATACACATCTCCATTCGTTTCTATAAACGATGTAGGGTTTTGATCTATGGCTCGATCAAGCTTCTTTAAACAATAATGTAATGAACTTGGAGTAAATGGTTTGTCTTTCGAAAATTCACTAATCGTTTTGTTCGATTGTTTGTACTCCATAACCCAAGAGCGTCTCTACTCTTCTGTGTATCTCCGCATAACTACTTTTTTTTTACGTCGCTAAGGCATTATCGAATATTGACTTGTACAATATGATATTAGTCGAATGCTTACATTACACCTTCCATACTTCTGCCGTATTTGTAATGGGATCAGTATAATCTTCCGTATAGAAATCCACATATTGATCCATTGGTATGCCATCAACTCCAGGATCTAAAAGTGAGTTGTTAGCACTACTTGTAATCTCGTATCCTATTTTAATTGACGTAGTAACTCCATTATTATCAACATAATACTTATCTGTCCAATCTTCTGGCCAAACAGATGAAATATTAGACTCACTGACATGTACATGCAATTTTTCATTTGAGCTTACTACTTCGCAGTCTTTTACTCTAACTTCGACATATAAGTAGTTAGCAGCATTACTGCCATTATATACAGGATTTTCATGAGCCTTATTGCCAAATGCGCTTGAAGACACTTTGTTCCAAATATCTGGGCTGGAAGAAAAGCCTGTCGTAATAGTGTTTTCTTCGAGGCCTATGTCTTCACCTTGGCTGCCGTACTCCCAGTTTGGTTGACCTTCGTAGGAATCACGGATGATGTAGTCTTTTAGTTGGCCATCAGGAGCAGCTATTCCATCTCTAAAATCATCTCCATAGACAATTGTGAATAAATTTATAATTTTGCATAAATCTTCAGTGCTTAGTCCGTTTTCTAAAGCTTGGGCGTATAGAATTTGTGCAGCCTCTCCTTGATTCTTTACCGTCTTATTGTTTAGATTTACCATAGCGTTGACAACCATAGCATCTACAATATCATCCCCAACACCATTATCAACATCATTGCTAAGATAATATAAGACAGCTGACAACAACTCTGATTGCTTTTGTTCATCTGCAATAGTTAGAAAATAAAAATCATTATAATCATAATCAATGTTGCCAAAATTAATATCTATTGTGGCCCAATCATCTGTACCTACACCAGCATGAACATACATATTGGTCCCAGTATTAAAAGAATGATGAGACAAATACCGAAAGGCTAAATAGT
>JBLHWH010000337.1:0-4561 GCA_047628935.1 Halioglobus sp.
GAAACTTGACAGTTAGTAATATAAGCAAGCAATTGAAGGGAGGATGTTCATGAAAATTACAACAAGAATTTTCAATATTAAAGAAGTGCTAATGGGGACAACATTTTGGGCAATAGGTTAGGGTTGTTGGAGTATAGGAAATATAATAGATAAAATAGTAAACGAATGTTTGGAGCACCATAGGAAAGATAAAGGAAACAGTATTTTTATCATAGAGTGATCTGGTGAGTTGACTTTCAGTAGGCCCTTTTTAACTTACGTACTTTCAGTCTATAGTATTTTAGTTTGTTTGAGTTATAGCGTCAAGATAAATGAATTCATTTATAATCAAACAATGTTAAACACTATATTTAACCTACTTTTTATCGCATAGCATTCAGAGCATAATGATATATTACATCGATATAGGATAAAGTAATATTCATTTCTTGTCACACTTCTAAGTTTGTATTTGTACTAATATATGGCAGCTAAATTAGTAACAAATTAATTAGTCAAAAAAGTCTTACTTTTAAAAAACAACATATGAATAAGTCAAATATCCTGTTTCTAGCTTTATTTTCGATCTTTACATCCGCAATGATGACCTCATGCAGCGAAGAAGATATAGATAGCGAAAATCTAGAACCATATGAAGTGGTAATAATAACGGAAGTAGAGAATCCAGATTCCATTTGTAACGATCTTAGGTTTGAACATGATTGGATTCTCGGTAATGATTTAGCTCTTGGAAGTGAAGGGGGAAAAGCTTATTTATTCAAGTTGAGAGGCGATTCCGATTGCGAAACTGGAAATTCTGTTTGTCCGCTTAATTTCCAAGTAGTCGCAAGTGAACATGTTAACGTAGGCCCTGACTATCCTTTAATACTTAAATTCTCCGATGCTTGCGTCGGAGTCATAAAAAGATGTTTTTGCATAAAAACGCCTTATCACAAAAAAGATCCGAATACCGACCTTTAGGTTTGAAAAATTTTGGCGAATGTTCCATCCGCTTGCGGTGGGGTAGTCAAAATTTAGGATCTTTTTTACTATTAACGCTCTAAATGGAATTCCAGGATTCACATTTGGAATGGAACTAGATACAGCTCGAGGAGATACAATTATAAGGGATCGATTTTTCATTAACCCATTAGTACAATCACATCTACAACTAGCTGATTCTGACGATTTATATACCTTTGATGACGACTATGAAATTATACTTACTGAAGTAGGAGGCGAACTCGGAGAATCTATAGGTGGGTCTATATTTGGAGTTATAACTAATACCACTACAAACGAATTCGCTAATTTTGAGGCATATTTTTGTGTGGAAATTACTTGGGTCTGCGGATAAAAATATATGACTATCGGCTTTTTAGTAGCTACTTGTAAAAAGGCTAATTAAATAAAATGTCCTGTAATTACGCAGCTCGGTGATTTGTAGCTGATTAAATTTAGCTAATTGGCGGTTTATGGCGTAACACATAAAAGCTGTTAGTTATGTAATAATATATTAAATAATATTTATCAAAAAAATGAAAATCAATTCTCTAATAATTGGTGGATTAAAAAGGCAAGATCATAACCCCAGCGCAAGTTCTATGATCTTATGCTTCCGTATTTAAGGGCGATATGCTCTAGGTACGTCTATGATAAATCAAGTATTAAGGATGTATTGTAAGCATCCTTTATTTCCATTTTTACGAAGATAAATAGCTTTGATCCTCAAAAGGGGGAAACCTCAGGAAATGTAGCTCTATAGTGGTTATCAATAAGAGTATCAACTAGAATAAAAAAACAGTACATCATCAAGAATCTGAATTTGAAATAAAAATTCATGGCTTAGGAGAAAGTAATGTAGTATCAAAAATGACAGATGAGGATCTATTATTCATTCTTAAAAAGATACCTTCGGAACTCCTTGATGTGTTCTACCTCAATATCATAGATGGCTATTCTCACCAAGAGATCTCTGAGCTAATCAATATATCAGTTTTGTCATCTAGAAAAAAACCATCTAGAGTGCGGCAATGGTTAGAATCCACTTTTCGAAATGATGAAAAAACAATCATCTATCTTCAAAATTCTATAAGTCAGGCACTATGAGCAATGTAGATAAAGAATATCAAAAAAGATTTATAGACAAGCTAGACGATGTCTCTGACTTTGATTTAGAGGGACTATGGAGTACTATCAGCACAGAGGTACAGCCTAAGAAGAAGGAAATACGAGTACTGTTTTTATGGTTATTCTTAAGTTTACTGATGCTAAGTGCAGGAACATTGCTATGGCTTAAAGTGAACAAGCCTACCAGCCACTCTAGCTGTAAATAGTAATAATAATACAGAAATCGTAGAATCAAAAGAATCTGTCCATACGGATCTAGAAGTTAAATTTACAAATGAGAATACTGAAAATAACAAATTAAATAATTCAATAAAAAATGATCGTTCCCTTAATACAAAATCAGACGATAAAGAAAAAACAGAACCAGTAACTCTTGATCAGCAATCAGAAAAAGTGCCTAAAAACATAGACAGTAAAGCTACAATAGAAAGTCCAACCAACTCCACAAATCAGCTCTTTATATCTGAGCTGTCTCAATCAGGTACGGACTACCTCACCGTTGAAATTGTGAATCAGAACTCTATGAAAGATAGGGACCAAGATCCAGGATTACAAATATCAGAATCGGCAATATTAGGTGAGACAAGTAGGGGCCCACAAAATACCAATACAGAACCGATCCATACTCTAGTAAATAAATATCTTGTTTTTCAGCGCAGTACAATTGATCACTTTCCTACTTCGATTTCTATGGCTTTTGATTCCAATTTTAATGAAAAAGATAGTAAAGATGAAATCAAATCTAGTAATCTAAGGGTAGATATATATGGAGGGATCAACTTCAGCAATCACAACTACTCTTCTACTAATACTGCAATAGATCTATTTAAAAATATATCAGAAAATGCTTACGCAAGAAATACTTTTAGCGTATTTCTAAGCAAACCGATCTACAAAAGCATAAATGCTTCAGTTGGATTAGAATACAATGATCTCTGGACCAAAACGGAGATTAACCTATCTGAGTTATGAACGACTACACTTTCAAATGAACTTTGGAAAATAGAAGTCAACAGCCAGACTCAGGATACAATATTTTTTACAAAGGATAGGACTGTAAATGCGCTATATACTAGAGAGCTCGTTCACTATAATAACATCAAGACAATATCATTCCCTCTATCTATAGGATATCATCTAAACATGAAGCGATTCGATCTTGGTATCAATATAGGCATCCTATACAGCATGCGAACCCATCAATCGGGCAAAGGGTATAATAATCAAGGCGAAATCTTTGAATACGAGAACAACTCATCTACTCTGCCTTTTTAAAAATCGACTATCGCATTTCGCCTGAGTCCAATGATAAGATATAAGTTAAATGACAGCTACAGTCTTGTATTCTCACCACAATATCAATTTTCAAGTGGCAGCTATTTTGGTGAAAGCGAAGTTTCAATAAAGTCTTCAGTTTTGAACTTTAATGTGGGGATTGGGAAGAGACTTTAAACTCTGTTCAAGTTGCGATTAAGAAGTTTCGCTGAGATAGCGTTTAGATTCATTAGATGTGAGATCTGGATGCGTCCAATTTGTCTATCGAATTCCTGCATGAATAGTACACTCCCTTATGATTATAAATTCCATCGTATATGTATATGCCGAACTTGCCAAGATCAATCAAGCTTGGCTCTTTGAAGTATTGCCATTAAGTATTTGGCTTCCGGTATATGATGATTTGCCGATAATAGGACCGGTATTTAGATTATCAATAGTTCACTATATATTTGCTTGGGCGGGCATGTTCTATGATACATTTATTATATTCTTTCTTCTGGTGGATAGGACTAAAAAGTGGGCATTTACATCAGTAATACTATTTCATGCAATGACAGAAATGTTGTTCCAGATTGGAGTGTTTCCTATTGTTATGATTTGTGTAGTCAATATTTTTTCTCTGCGGAGTGGCACCATGCAGTGCTCGTGAAATTATGCAGTATTATCGATAAATGGCATCTATTAATGCTTAATAATATTAATGAATTGGTCCTGAAAATATCTAAACCAAAGAAGAAATTATTCAAAATTTTTCTTGTCAGATTTTTCGCTTTTCAATTATTATTTCCGATGCGTCATTTCTTATATCTTGGAAATATCTTCTGGACAGAACAAGGTTGCAGATTCAGTTGGCGAGTTATGCTCCTGGAGCAATCAGGAGTAGCTACGTTCTATGTCAAAGACGGACAATCTGGTAGGTAAGGTCAAGTATTCAATAAAGAATTTCTCAATGCTCATCAGGAGAAACAGATGGCTATGCAGCCGGATATGATTTTCTAGTACGCTCACTTCTTAGGAGAGTATTATCAGAATTAAGGTATGGCGAAACCGATAATGTGAGTCGAGTATATATTACCAGCGATTCAGAGTGAATGTATAAAGTATTGAAAGAGAGCAAATAATAAATAACTGCAAAGTTATAGTTTACAGTTATTTATATATTTGCAATTCAAAT
>JBLHWH010000338.1:0-4535 GCA_047628935.1 Halioglobus sp.
ATCTTAGAGAAAATACGAGGTATTAGTTTTACTGTTTCCATCCCCAAACATATATAATTATTTCTTAATGTGTAGTGGAAATTCTATACGCGTTTGCCCTGTGAAACAACAACTTTGTCAATTCTTAATAATAAAACGAAAAGTCAGATGAGTGCAGTAATTAGTGAAATTGAACACAAATCAGATAAAGGTTACGACAATAGTAATGAAGTAGCAGCTAAATATTTTATTAGAGAATCAAATGACCTAATCAATAATGGTTGGAAATTAAAAGAGAAAAAAAGCAGATAACATTGAGTATAATAGAATCTTTGCTATCGCTGCAGACTCTATATACTCTTGGCCGTTATCTGCAATCCCCCATATTAGACCAGCCAAAAACTAGTAGAAAAAATACAAGTTTTTTAAAGGCAAATTAATTTCCCTAGCTAACGATTAAGCTTAAATATGTTAAATTTACAATGTATAAAGTATTGAAATTCAACAAAACGCTTAACCGTTAGTCAGAATAAAATCGCAAAAACTAAAATTAAATTCGAAAAACATGATTAGAATTCTATCAATTTTAAGTTTTACCCTACTTATGATAAACTGTAGTATCGGACCAAGTCAGAATATCGAACCTCGATTTCAAAAATATGTGGAAGATTTTATAAGTGAGGCAAATAGAAGAGGAATGAATTTAGCATTGGAAGATATTGACATTTCGATAATGCTAGGAGATATCGATGCCTCTGGTAATTGTAATTTACGAAATAACGATGTAACAATTGATGAAGATACTTGGTCTAACATTCAAGAACCTTATAAAACAGCTCTAATCTATCATGAACTTGGACATTGTATTCTTGATAGAAGACACCTATTAGAGCAAATGCCAAATGGGGAGTGCAAAAGTTTAATGCGAGCAACTGATGAATCATTTGCCTGTTGGGTAAATTTTGGTTCTTCTCTATGGTGGGACTATTATCTAGATGAATTATTTGACCCTAATTTAGAAAATCCTAATTGGTATATCGTTCAAGAGGATTATAGCTCAATGAATATTTTAAATGAAGAACTTAAAGTGAACGAAGTGACTTCTTACTTTAAACTAGATAGCCTTAATTTGTCAACGATAGAAAATTATAATCTCGATTTAGAAATAAACAATAATAACTTGAGCGAAGAGTTTTTTAAACTATCTATTGGTAATCTATCTATTGAATTAAGAGTAATTGAAAACGGAATAAAACAAAAAGTAATATTGCAATCATCAAATACTACTTTAATAATGCATCAAACAGAAAGTGAAACATTAACCGCTATCGAAAATATTTCTTTATCAATTAGAAAGAAAGATAACCTTATACATTTTTACATAAATGAATTACATTTCCATACTGTTGAACTAGAATTATGGGATAAACAGAATTCTATTAAATCTAATAATTTCAAATCACCACTTGAAATTAAATTTAGACTGTTAGAAATCGAATGATACAAACTAATAAAAAGCAGATAACAAGTGATGATGATGTCAGATGACAAGAGTCATCCGCCACATATCACCGATCCGTTATGGTTCATGAAAGGTCAAAAGTGATTCTTAAATGAACCTCGAAATATTTTTTTAACTTTAAATTTTAAACAATGAAAAAATTAATTTTTACAGCGGTATTGATCCTAACAGGATTAGTTATTTACTCTCAACCAGATTGTGAGGGTCAAAGAACAGCAATTCATGAATTGAATCCGATTCAAAGAATAGCCCTAAATGACCTAATTTTAGAATATGTGCAATCACAAATCAATCCAGATTATGATCCCAATGGAACATTTCCGAATAATCTAATTCAAATGAAATATGACATTGTGGCTGAACATACCGACTATGGTCAAGGCGGAACAGAATGGCATAATTTTGATGAGTATTTCTTTGAGTGGCATAGAGATTATATTGCTGGTCTAGAACAGTTTATTTTAGATAAAGAAGATTGTCCATTGTGTCCTGACTTTGTCCCTTTACCATATTGGGATATTACTCGACCTTTGTCCACTGAGTTCTGGAATCAAATGGTGCCAGAATTTGATGGTGCTTTTTTATTTGACGCAGTTTCAATCGATCCTATTCATGATGGAACAGCTTCATTTAAATCAGACGCTATGCGAACTTGGGGAGATTATGTGGTTACATCAGACGACTGCGGTGAATATGAGGATATAGACGATTTTGCAAGCTTTATCCAAGGTTGGCATGGTCAAGTACATAATGAAATGGGAGGGGCAATGAGATCTACTTCCGCAACCGCTGGAACGTCTGTTTTTTGGTTGTATCATGCTTTCGTTGATGAGAAATATTATTGTTATCAGCAACTTTGTCAATGCCCAGAAGCTGATATCAATTCTTCACAGGGGTTGTGTGATTACTGTTTTGATTTTTCGGAAAGTCTAAACACAGATGCAATTTCTGTCGAATTAATAGATGCCAATGGAAATCAAGTACAAGTTTCCTTAGACGAGAACAATTGTATACCTTTAGATGGGCTACCTTATAATTCAACTTATACAGTTGATGTACAAGCCGTAAATAGCTCTATGACAGATAATATAGCTTGTGAAAACGCTTTTCAGTCATTTAATTTTATTGTGCCTACTCCTCCATTTAGAAAGTTCCCATGTTTTGGAGTTGATGTAACTCAAAGTTCAACTAGGTTTACAGTTGATAATACGGGAGACTCAAGATACTTCAACATCAGTAATGTAGAGACGAATACGGGTGCAACACAAACCGTATCAAATTCACTTTTTATAGCTTCCGGACAAAGTGCTGAGATTCAATTACAAAATTCCTTTGCAACAGCGAATAACCATCTTGTTATATCATCAAATGGAGAATCAATTAGTGTGAATTATGTGCAAAACTAGAGATTTATTAATTATAGTTTATTTACTGTTCTTCTTTGTGCAAAGTGATGCTCAGTCATTTTTTAAGAAGTATTCACTTGATGATACTAGCTGGATAGAGAGAAAATTTAATATTCATTTGCTAGAAGGAAACCTTTTTGCGACAACGTTATATTCTTCTGGACCTACACTAGATCCATTTTCAGAATTAATGGTCGATCAATTGGACATGAATAATGGAGATATAATTTCTAGAATTAAATTTCCTAATGAGTATTCTTTTGTAGCTCACAAATCAGTAGTCTATAATAATTCGATATTTGGAATTGGTTGGCAGAGTAACCAAGGCGGCTTTAACACAGAAAGTATTGGTCTCTATAAAGTATCTTCAGATAAAGAATTGCAATATTTTATGGAATTAGGTGATTCAACTCGTCGAGATATACCAATAGACTTAATTGTTAATACAAATGAAGAAATTGTTATTGTATCCAATAGAAAGTTTGAATCTGGTGGAGGAACTACTTCAAAAGGTGTAGTTACTAAAACAGATTCTGAAGGTAGTCGTCTTTGGGAATATGTAGATGATATTGCATCAGCTCGTATTGAAATGAGGTCGGTAACAATCGATGATAATGATAACATATATGCTCTTTCCAATCAAGATGGAATAGAGGATAGTGTACGCCTCACCAAGCTGACTCCTGATGGATCAAAGATATGGACTCGCACCTATCAAGAAGGATTTCATAGTAAATCACAGCAGATACGTAATTTGAAAAATGGGAATTTACTTATAGCTGGCTATGCCTTTTATGATAAATATGGTGGACAGACATCTAACTTCTATATGGAAATAGATACAGCGGGTAATCCTATTTGGATTAAAGATTATAGACCTGACATCGGGGGCGTAGCCTTTGAAAGTGAGATTAATATTCTTGAAGATGGCCGAATTGCAAGAGTATATGATGGATTCGGTTATCCTACCTTGATGGTTAACCACCCAAATGGGGTAATCGATTTTATTAGAAACTACGATGATTTAGATGTTAGATTTCCAGATGACTTACTACAATTGGATGACGGTTCTTTTGTAATAATTGGGTGGATTAATCCAAACTTAAATCCTGATGGTTTTACTTCTTGGATGATGCGAACAGATACAGAAGGCAACTTGGTTACCAGTATTTCTGAAATTAATAGTATTGAAGCTGATTTTTCACTTTATCCAAATCCAACAAGTTCAATTCTAAATATAGAGTTTGAAAAGGATTCAGATTTAGATAGAATTGTAGTTTTCGATTTATGGGGTACAGAAATTCAAGAATACGAACCAAGGAGTCAAATAAATGTACTGAGCTTGAAATCTGGGACGTACATTTTATGCAGAATTGATAAAGATGGACATGTCAAATCAAATAAATTCGTGAAACTCTAAATCACGAAACCATAACAATAGATAAAACGGAATCCAGCCCTATCGGGGCTGGACTCCGTTTATCAAGGACCGTTATAGATAAGCATGATCAAAAGAATAAATAGGGTAGGCTATCGAACAAAGGATTCGATTTGAATAAGTTATAAGTCAAAGTTAGATGTGACGCTAACGCTCGGTGAAAAAAATCTAGGTGTGACGCTAGCGCTCG
>JBLHWH010000339.1:0-4492 GCA_047628935.1 Halioglobus sp.
GATGTTTTTGCATAAAAACGCCTTATCACAAAAAAGATCCGAATACCGACCTTTAGGTTGGAAAAATTTTGGCGAATGCTCCATCCGCTTGCGGTGGGGTAGTCAAAATTTAGGATCTTTTTTACTACATCTAAAACCTTTTCAAATTCCGAGAGCTTTAGAGGGAAGTCAATATTGTCATTGACATTAAGCTCTATAGAATATGAAAGAATGTCATCACCATTTTAATGTGTATGATTATGTGGTTTGCCATAAGCGGCGGGTAGCTGCCATAGACAAACAGAAATATTCTTACATCTGCCAGATCTAGGAGAAAAACTGCACAAAATACTTGAATGTCCTGAGTACTTCAATTATAAGTCAAGCATGAAATCGGAATGTAATTTAGAAACTTAGTACATAAAGAAATAAAGGGCAATATACTTGACGCAGTATTCAGAGGTATAGCACTACAGGCACAATGTCTAATCATAGTAAAGCTCCAATGACGACAGTACATCATTTAGTACAAGAATTCATGAAACATGAAATGAGAATTCAAGCAGGAGATAGCGATAATAATTGTGCAAAATGTGTCCTTAGGTATTAACCTAATAGGGACAAATTCTCAACACAGCAGTAACGTGAAATCTCTATAATGTAATCCCTTAAAAGATCCCAATGTGTTAGCTGACTGACTTCAAAAAGAAATAACGTTCGTTGAAATTCAAATCTTTCAAAATCTAATCATCCAACTTCACCTCCAACATAAAACTACTCAAAACTTTAATCTCCGCATTCCTTCCGACCTCAAGAGTTTTAATCAAAACATCCTGATCTAAGATAGGATAGAATGGAACTCCACTAGGAATAAAAACATCAGAAGTGCTAATGGGAATAACATCACCTCTCCAATTGGTAGCGTTTTCCCAATCTGTATCTTCCACTCCAGTCCAAGAACCTTCTACGCAAGCAGGAACGTCTGCTTCTAAATACATTAAAGTCCAAGCGGTTTCATAGCCAATTTTGTGAGACATCCATTTATCCCAATCGGCAGAAGTTTCGTCTGCGGGCTCTACTCCTACTGAGCAATTGCCAGTGAGTAATGTGTGCATATAAGCACCTACTGCCTTGTCAAGATCACGGTGCATGTGCCACGAATCCCTATAAGCAGAGTGACCTGGCATTGCCTCTTCTATTTGTGCATATATTGTACGTATAGGAATTGCTCTTGCATAGGGTAATTCAGATTGTTGAATCATGTAGCGGGCTACCCCAAGGTCAACATCATTGATCGTACTAGTTGATCTTCTATCAATACCATACAGCATGGACACATCTCCGTGGTTTCCATGATCCTGCATTGGAAACCCAAGAGAATGATCAAACAATGCTGGATCGACCTTATATCGTTTGTTTGCCTCAAAGTTAGTATTCGCCCTTCCATAGTTGAAGTCAATAGGAGAAGGTCCTCCGTTTTGGACTGTCTCAGCTGCCTGGTTCATAACCCAATTAAAACCAACTAAAATTCCATTCTCAGAACTTGATCCAGTATGATTATAGTTCATCGTGTTATCGGTAATATTACAACTTTTGAATGGAGACATGAACGACCTAGTGCCTGAATAGTGGACCTGATCTATCTCATTGACTACAGTAGCGAAGGCTGTATCTGCCAATTCGTGATCGTATATATAGTTAGAGGAAGAAGCACTCTTACCATACATGTGGGAAAAGATGCTTGCTGCAGTCACGTATGCTCCATTCGGAGTAGGATGGACGATATCAACGTCTTTTTTAGCTTCAGGCAATGCATCCCAAGCCAGACCAGCTGGAATGGTGGCAATCTCAACCTTAGCTCCTTCAGCTGTCCGGTAAGTAAACTCTTCGAAATGATCAATAGAAGCACCTGATGATGCATCGTTAGACCACATCATTAGTAAAAGAGGTTGAGCATTACCTTCTGCAACCTTAGCTGCAATCTTATTAACTCCTAAAGAGTAATATCCAGGTGTCTTAGAGATAATATAAGGGTCGGCTGAGATAACGACATAATCCCAGTCATAGTCTCCGTTACCAGTCAAGTTATCCATTCTGTCATCTTGACCTTCTGGCCAATAGTAATACTGTGCTAACGAATGACTGTAATAAGTGTATTCATACTCCGTGCCGCCACCACCTAGTCCTGTGGTAACTACCTTACTCATATAAATATCCTCAGCTACTACATTTACATTCAGAGAATTAGTAGGGTCATCCGATATTATACTCTCTAGTTCTACTGCAATCTGATCTGGTGAAAAAGCCTCACTGCCAAAGATCGTATTATTCGTTCCGATAACAAGAATATTGATAGTCCCGTCACCATTAATGTCATTTGTAATGTTGGCCGGATTAGGATTAATAGTTGAGGCATCAAGGCTCAAACTAGTCATAAATATCACTGCTATAAAACATAATATATCTAATCTTGAAAACAGTTCTGTCTTGTATGTTGGGTTTTTACAATTCTTCATTTGTATAATTTTCTATTCTTTCTATTCTTTCTATTCTTTTTATTTCAATAACGGTTTATATTCTTGAGATCAATTATTAGCCTTTTTTCTAAAAATGTTAATTTGGAATTCTAATACTACACAAAAATAAAATTGCCATTAGTCCCCTTTTTATTTTTTTCATTAAAAATGGGGAATTACACGGATACCAATCAGTGGATACCCTAGGTGGAGATAAGTCCTGAATACTACAAGGAATGTCAATTGGCGTGATAAAAGCTTTCAGTAATCTAAATCCATTAGTAATGTGCCCTTCCATAGCTTTGATAGACATGTCACAGAGAGAGGCTACCTCAGCATTCTTTTCCTCTACTTTATGGGTAATGAATATAGTTCGGCTTTTACAAAGAATCTAAGGTAGTGCTACAAAGTGGCATGAAAAATATTTATTTTGTTTAATTTTATGTTTTTTGATATGGATGTGATTTTAGATGATAATTGGGGGTGGGTTTTTTGCTCTGGTAAAACGCTAACCCGGACTTTCCCTTAGGGAGGGTAAGTTGGCAGCTTGTTGCTATGACACGTTTTTAGGAAGTGACTTTTCATTACCATTAAAATATCAATTATAGTAAAAGGAAAGGAGTTTCGTTTGTGTTCTTTTGTTCATGGGGCTTTAGTCTCGTTTGCAGCGGAAGAGATCAACAAGGTACAGTCGAGAAGATGAAATAGGCAAAACCGCTAATGTAGCATCGAATTTATTCGAAGCTGAAAGAGGAATTTGCGCAGCAAAAGTAGAATGAAAAATGCAAGAACAAAATTGACATAGATTGATGTAGAATACAATGCTTTTGTTAGTAGAGTATAACAACTATCTTATTCAAATACATTACTGCTCTTTAGTTTACTTGTCTGAAAAGTATACTTCTCAATTTCTTTTTGGGTTTGCTTAATACCATTGTATCCACCTAAATCTTTCATTTTGACAATTGATATAGTATCCTTGGTTTCGAAATATTCAAAACTTTCGTTGTCATAATACAATGAAATAAATTTTCTAAACTTTATACTGTCAGTTAAGTATATACTGTATTTGTCTCCTCCGATTCCATAACTATCAACCCTATACCGTTCGAAATAGATTCCTGAATTAAGCCTGTCAGTATACAAGTAGTCTTCTTTGGAAAGTTTATCAACATTGTTACATGAAAAGCCCCAGATTATGGATAGAAGGATAAAGAAAATAGTGATCTTATAATTCAAATTAAATTTGATACTTAGTTATTGAATCTTGCTAATTTTATATTAGTCTCGAATCATTAAATATAGCCTGCATTCAATTAAAACCAAAATATGGTGCTTGATTTCTTTAATGTCATCTGAAAGTGGCTCACCGAAGAAAATGTTTGTATTGCACCTTGAAGAAACATCAATACAACAAAAAACCTCAAGAAAACTGATTCTTGAAGGCTTCTACCAACTATTACTACTAAAACTTATTCTACTATTCTTATTTTACTGTCAGTGTGTATTGTGGTGTTGGATTTATCGGGCAGAAGTAAACATATTCTCCAGGAGTAAGGTGTACTACTTTACTAGTAGATTTTTTACCTGTTGCTACTGTTTCAGTTAAATATGCATCTTTGATGTGATTAGCTACATCAGTCTTTCCTTTTGGAGCTAATACGAACCCTACTTCATGATCTACATCATTGTTTGCTATTTCGAATGTATAATCTCCTGCAGGCAAAGTCAAACTTTGGATTGTAAATTGACCATCAGTTTGCTCTAGTGAGATTACTTTTGCATCTGTGTGTGTGTATGCATTTTTTTGTCCATTTGAGCCATTATTGAAGTACTTACAGTTAAGAATGCGATTGCTAATGTTAAAATTTTATCTGTTCTTTTTTTGTAACTACTCAGGTAGCAAAAAAGGCTAAGTTTGAATTATTTGGATCATGTAAGAATGCATGTTTAGATTTCTTTTTCTCAAAGTATCACAGACTGATCTAAGGGTACAA
>JBLHWH010000340.1:0-4479 GCA_047628935.1 Halioglobus sp.
CATTATTTCTTAAAGTGATAGTATAACTGTGGTTCTTATTATTTACATTCTGTATTTGTTGCACTGAAAATGTATCTATACTCAAGTCTGCTCTTACTGGCTCGAATGGTTGATTTATCGTCCTTTTTTGTACATAGTGAAATCGTATATTATTATAGAAATCTTCTACGTTTTTAGACCCAATAAAAAACAAATCCTGACCTGACACCTCGAAAGATGAAATATTAAAATCAATAATCTCTTCAAATGGAAGTTCGTATATCGTTTCAAATGCAGGGATTTCTGGAGAAGTATACTTATAAATCGCATAACCTAGCTCTGTAATTGCAAGTTGATAGAATCCATCCACAATAAATTGAATTCCTCTTGAATTGGGCGCTATAGGTTGTGATTTTGTAAATATAAAATCATCATAACTATACCATGTAAGTTGATCCTCTGTTTCAATCACAAGACTATTATTATAAGGATCATTTAAGAGGTTCTTATAGTTCCCTAAAAAGAAAACTGGTAATATTGCCGTGTCAGAATATCTAAATAAGGTATCTCCTTTGATAGCGAAAAAATTATCATCTAGACCTTCATGAAATCCATCCATCGGGGAGGGAGATGTAGTTTCTAACATTCCGTTTTCTAGCTTGACAAGGTCACCATGATGATCGATAACTTGATCTAAAATTTGTGATGCTGGAGATATGATACCATCTGGAACAATTTGAAAGTCCGTCCCGAAATCTTCATATCCAAACTGTTCTTTGCCCCAAAAGCTACCATTTTCATTTCTTAATGAAACCAAACCAAGGCCAGAGATGTCGTAATCAAAAGCTTTTAATAGTAGTAGTTCCTTTGAATTGATGCCAGTACGAGTAACCTTTATCCTCTGATACATATAAGGATAGTGAGTAAGTAATGCATCTGGTTTTTGATTTCCAATTATTTTTTTCAAGCCATCATTATATGCTATATGGAGGGTGTCGTCTATTAGCAAATGGCCATTTACTGAAATGATGGATCTTTCATGAGATAGGAATTCTTGCCATTCTGACTGGGATGATATAGTTAAGATAAGTGTGAATGAGAAAAGAATAGTGTAGAGTGATTTCATTATTAGTTGATTGGCTATTGAATAATAAAAATAGTGTATTTATTTCTATTACGTAAATAGGTACTATTTGGTTAGTAATATATGCTCTAAAGACCTAATTTATATTTTATAAAAAAATCAAAAAAACCACTCACTGCAATGACAATAAGTGGTCCTATTTTATATTACAATCAATCAATTAATTAATTGGAATTCAGTAACTCAGTAACTCAATAACTCAATAACTCAATAACTCAATAACTCAGTAACTCAATAATTCAATACCTCAATAATTAATAATTAATAATTAATATCACTTTTTAAATTCCATGATTGTTTTTTCAATAATGTCACAACACTCATGTAGCTCATCTTCAGTCATTACGAGTGGTGGAGCGAATCTGATAATATTGCCATGTGTAGGCTTTGCAAGTAAACCATTGTCTCTTAGCGCCATGCAAATGTTCCATGCAGTCTTACTGTTTTCGCTGTCATTGATTACCACAGCATTAAGTAGTCCTTTTCCTCGTACTAATATAAGCAGGTCTGACTTATCTACCAATGCTTGCATTCTTTCTCTGAAGATGATACCAAGTCTCATGGCATTCTGAGCTAATTCTTCATCTTTGATTACTTCAAGAGCTGCAATAGCTACTTTACCTCCAAGAGGATTACCACCGAAAGTACTTCCATGCTCACCCGGTTTAATACACAACATGATATCGTCATCTGCCAATACGGCTGATACTGGGAATACACCACCAGAGATTGCTTTTCCTAAAATTAATATGTCAGCTCTAGTTTCATAATTGTTCTCACAGTTTCCTGCACATCCACAATTACCACATGTAGCGAGTAGTCTTCCCGTCCGTGCGATACCCGTTTGTACTTCATCCGCTATGAATAGAACATTGTTATCCGAGCATAATTTTCTTACACCAGCAAGGTATCCTTCGTCTGGTACAAATACGCCTGCTTCTCCTTGGATCGGCTCAACTATGAATCCAGCTACATTAGGATCTTTGAATGCTTCGGCAAGTGCGTCTAAATCATTATATGGAATCACTTCGAGACCAGGAAGGTAAGGCCCGAACCCTTTTTTTGCATCTGGATCTTGAGATGCAGATACCACGGCTATCGTACGACCATGAAAATTTCCAGAAGCGAAAATAATCTTTGCTTGATCAGTAGCTATACCTTTCTTCATATATGCCCACTTTCTACAAAGTTTTAGAGCTGTTTCTACGGCTTCTACACCTGTATTGATAGGTAACATTTTATCATATCCGAAATATTCTGTAATGTATTTTTCGTATGGTCCTAGCACATTATTATGGAATGCTCTTGATGTCAACGTAAGTATGTCCGCTTGTTCTTTTAGAGCACCAACGATTCTTGGGTGACAGTGACCTTGGTTTACTGCACTATACGCTGATAAGAAATCAAAATATCTCTTGCCTTCTACATCCCAAACGTATACTCTCTCTCCACGTTCAAGAACAACAGGAAGGGGATGATAATTATGTGCACCATGTTTATCTTCCATTGCTATCAGCTGCTCTGACGATAGTTTTGTCATTGTATCCATTTTAGTTCTTTAATTTATGTTTAGTTAGGAAAAACTGTATTTTTCCGCAAGTTATATATATGTTACCAAGGCGCAAAATGAATAAGACAATATCCAGATATATAAGGCAGAATATTAAGTACCCGTTGCTTATAGAAGACGTTCCCGCTTCTGATCTAGGGATGATCATCGTGATCCCGTGTCACAATGAACCAGATGTAGTTTCGGCAGTAAAGGATATTTATCAAAGTACTCAACCTACAGTTAGTGTAGAGGTAATTGTAGTGATCAATGGCAGTGATTCAGATCCAGAGTCCATCGAGATTCAAAATAAGAAGAGCTACGAAGACTTACATGCATTAGAGGGACTTCCAAATTGGTTTTCTCTTTATGTAATAATGAACAATAGTTTCTCAGAAAAGAAGGCTGGGGTAGGATTAGCTCGGAAGATAGGGCTTGATGATGCTGTTCGGCGGTTTGTCCACATGGAAAAGTATGATGGTATAATCGTTTGTTATGATGCAGATAGTAATTGTGACGATAATTATCTAGTTGAGATAGAAAAAGTCTTCCAAGATCCTAAAGTGACTTCTATTGGTATCAATTATGAGCACCCGATAGAAGGTGATGAATATCCTGAGGAGATTTATAATTATATAGCACAGTATGAATTGCATCTTAGATATTTTATCCATATGCAAAAGATGATAAAGTTACCTTATGCATACCATACTGTTGGCAGTAGCATGGCATGTAAAGTAGAGGCTTACTGTGCGGTAGGTGGTATGAATCAGAGGAAGGCGGGAGAAGATTTTTATTTCCTTCATAAATTAATCAAATATGGAGGACATGCTGAATTGAATACGACTAGAGTAGTCCCTAGTCCGAGAGTGTCGGATCGTGTGCCATTTGGCACAGGTAAAGCAGTTGGAGATTTGCAAGCGAGTGATACTGGGATGTATAAAACATATAATCCAAAGTCTTTTTTAGCCCTTGAGAAATTAGTGAAAGATTTAGCCGCTACATATGAGAGAAAGGCTTTTTCTACAGAATTGCCGGAACCAGTCTCTGAGTATCTGAAAGTAATAAACGGAGATGATAATCTGAAAATGATAATCGAAAACACCACAGATTACCCATCTTTCCAAAAGCGTTTTTGGAATTGGTTTGATGCATTTCAGTTGATGAAGTATCTACACTTTGTGAGGGATAGATGGTTTGAAGATATTGATGTGACTGAAGTTGCACTAACAGATAGTAAGTTAGAGAATTCTAATTTGAAGGAGATGTTAGCTTATTATAGGATTTCGTATTTTAAATAAAATTGAAAGAATGAAAATTAAAGAAGAATTTAACTTTGAATCAAAAAAGAAACCTATTTTTTCTATTATAGCTATTGTTATGCCTTTTATTTTTTTTGGCGTAATGTATATTTTCGATCAATATAATCTAGCGGATCATATTGATCGAAAATATGAATATCATGTGATCGGCGGTATAATACTTCTTTATATTCTGGGAATGATTTCCTTAATAATAAGTTTTTTTAGACGAGAAAGCAATTCTACTTTAAAGTGGGCAGGTGCTTTGATCAATGCAGCTGTTGTTATATTTTATGTTTTTATTATATTTTTTGATTGATATTATTTTTTGAATGCAGGGATTGATAAATAGAGATTATTATTATTATTACAAATAGTATTATAGGGTTACCCATTTAGATCGCATGATTTCATCATATTATAGGTCATGGGTTGATGACTTACGCAACGCTCGAGAACCTTATCTAGAATTGAAGCTCTATGATTTCTCCTGTTAAATCGAAAGA
>JBLHWH010000341.1:0-4423 GCA_047628935.1 Halioglobus sp.
GATTTTCATTTGCACCTCTTTGCCAACTATGATATGGCTTTGCAAAATAGAAAGCTATTATCAACTTTTCAGCTATTTGTTCATGATTCGCAAATTCTTTACCATTGTCAGATGTTATAGTATGGATAAAAGGAATCCAATCATGGAGTAATTCAAAGGTTTTGGCTTCAATTTCACTTGCTTGTTTTGAATCAACTTTTGCCATAAATAATAAACCTGTCGCTCTATCATTGATGGTCAATAAGGCATGCTTGTGCCCTTTACCTATCACCAGATCTATTTCAAGATCACCAAACCTATCTTTGTAATCAACTATAGCTGGGCGTTGATCTATGTCTACCCGATTACTAAGAAGTCCCCTATTGTCCTTACTATTGCCTCTTTTACGATACCTTTTACCCTTGTTTCTCAACAGCTTGTATTTACTGCCTCCGCTCTTCTTATCCTTCCAGATATACTGGTAAATCCGTTCATGCGAAACACATTCAATATTATCTATTCTAGCTCTTCCAGAAATTTGTTCAGGGCTGTAGCCTTCCTCTAACTGTTCATTTACATATTGTTGAATACAGGAATTCCAGTGTTTCTTTTTGGGTTTTGATATGTGCCTAGTTTGAGCCTTTTTATTTGCTAAGTCTGCACTATATTTGTTGTTTCTGAGATCAGAATTTCTTTTAATTTCTCGATTAATCACTGATTTATTCTTGCCTATTTCCAGTGCAATTTCAGTTTGAGACATATTTTTGGCAATGCCGACTTCAATTTCATACCTTTGTTCTAGTGTTAAATGAGCCATCTGTTTTTAAGTTTTGCAACACAAAAATAAGATGATTTTTTTCGCCGCCCCGCCTTCTTTCTTTTGGACTAGTCCAAAAGAAAGAAGGCGGGGCCTTTTCTAGCCAACAGCTCCGCTGTTGCATTTATTACTTGAATTCAAGAAATAAAAAGATAACAAACAAAAATAGATGCGAATAAAACAGGCGATTATAATAACATGAATTGTCTTGATAGATAATTGGAAACCATATAAGAATCCAGATTTGAGTATATATTTCTTATATTTAGATTATTATCAATTACAAAATACATTATCATGAGATATTTCCAGTTTATCATTGTATTAATACTTCCAGTTTTACTTTTAGCACAAGAGCAAGTAACAGATATCCACTCCACCAGATATATCTCTAATTTTGAGTGTCTCATAGGTGCTGAGTGCATCATAGATGGTGATTTGGATGGAGAACCCTTTACCGTGTATCTAGGATTTTATCAAGTATTCATAGATTTCGAAAATGAGGCCATTTCTGATTATAATATTCCTTATACATATGGGTGCTTTCGCCAGCATATTATGTTGAATGGAAAGTACTTGTATATTTTGAGCCACGGTACTCTGGTTATTGACATAGAAGCGGGTAGGGTGCATGATCATTTTTCATTTGGAGATGGATTAGCATTTAGAAGTGCTGAGCGCTCAGAGAGTGGTATGGTTTTGTTATTTGCTGATAATCAGGAAGATTTATATTATTATGGTTGGTACAATCCTGAGAATAAAGAGAGGTTATTGAGTGCACCTCATCCTCAACTTATATCTTTTAAAGATGAATATTATTTTACCGATTCTATACCAGGAGCATTTCTTTTAGGAAAGTTTACATCTACTGATTGGTCTGAAGAAATTATAATCGGTGGAGAAGCATTCACTTACTTGGGTGATGGTTTTTTTCGATTCCAAGATGGGACTCTTATAGAAGGACTATTTACACAAAACCCTGTGACTACATGTATTCCACAAGATGAATCTTCAAATGATATCTTGGTTTCTAAAATATACAATAGAAGCAAGTTCAAAATATTAGTATCTTATGACGAGTCGTCTGATGTTTATAGCTACTATAAAGGAGATTCATGTGATTTTAAACTGTTCTATTCAAATAGCTATACGCCTAAGACCTTTGATTTTTTTGGAGAGAATCACGTAGGTATTAGCCCTGGAGAGTATCAAATATTGCAACATCATGATGATTTAGATCCCACATTATTTACTTTGTCGTCTCAAAAGCAACATCATTTTTCTGATGAATGGGCGATGTATGATGATACGGCATACTTATTTACCTTAATTATAGACGATGGAGTCTTTAAGGCTCACATTATTCGGTATACGCCACAAAAGGACCCTCTACTTGCCGATAATCAAAAGACGATACTAGTGTTACCAGAAGGCGTTAATGTGGTAAGGCGAAATATAAATCAGGAAGGTAATATCGAATTAACATTTAATAATAGCGTAGATGGACTGTTTGTGATTACTTATGATCCAAATGGCAATCAGATAGATAGAAAAGACTTGTTTTATTCTTGGTACTACGACCATGATGAAAAGAATGCAACCTGGACTAGTTACAAAGGAGGAAATATGAGAATAAATCGTATAAAAGAGACTGATAAATTTAAAATACATAGAGTAGAAGAAGGGGTAGCAACTACCGATACGATGCTAGCGCGACCATATATTGACGAACAGTTGGAGGTATCTATAATCGATATAGATGGAGTTCAAATTCTTCGATTTACAGATTTGAATACTAGTGAGGAGAAAGATATTATCAATCCTAATCTGTCAGCCAATAGAAGTACAATAATGATAAGAATACGGGATGAAATATGGATTATTACTAAAGGTGGTTCGATGCTTCTCGATAAGATTTCAAGATTTGATATTGATGGAAATTTAATGGGAGAGATAGACGTGGATGTGCATGATGTAATATCTTATGATGATAACGGTTTAGTCTTTAATAGTGCCGTCAGTCAAGGTACGTTTTACCTATTTCAATATGATGGAGAAGAGATAAAACAACTAACTGAGGAATCAGCATTTCTAGCGGAAAGTTTGAAGCTTGGGGCAAATCACTATATATTTTCTTACAATGTAGAGAGTACCATATATGAATATAATTCATTAGCTAAGACTCTCACGCACATAGATATGGTTACCGGACGATTACAGAATACTGGAAGCCGACACAATAGTAAACAGACAAACAAATCCTACTATAGTTACCAACCCAGTGATTATGCAACAAAGATCAATCATGTATTATTTAATTCAGAAGGTTACAAGATTGAAGAATTTGATCTTGGGGACACACTATTTACTGGATATACAAATACATTCGCCTATAAGAATGGATTTATCTATTCCATAAGGGACAATACAACAAATGTATATGTTGATGAAAATGGTACAAGTAGAGATATTCCGATTGAACTTGAAGAAGATGTTCTAATCGAGGATATACAACAAACTGAAGAATCGGTATATCTTTTTAGCAGTTCTTTTTATGGCGTGTCTGTAATCAAGTGCGACAGTGAATTTGCTGATTGTGATGTGATTAAGTACTTTGATCAAGGGTATTGCCAATTTCCACATGTTGCATTATTAGGAAAAAATAATGGCGAAATATATTTCTCAACTTCCAGCAGAAATCCCACTGAAGTCATTTGGACTATAGATTTATCAACAGATGAGATTTACCTCTACAATAATGACGAGGAAACCCAAATTCAATTTTTCGAAAGACGTGAGTTTACTACTGGAGGATATGTCTACTTCACGGCTGCAAGATCAGATCAAGAATATCAGTTATTCAGATTGAAAGTGTCAGAAGGACCAAATGCTACTAAAGACTTTATAAACGAGAATACATTTGAAGTTTATCCTAATCTTACTTCCGGAAATTCAACGATTACCACGGATCTTAATCTTGAACAGTTTTCTATTTTTGATGTGAGAGGGATGGTAGTAGTAAGCAGTAATTTTGATCAAAAAGGGAAATTTCGACTTCCTGATTTAAGTAGTGGATATTATATCATCCGAGGAGAAGATTCCAAAGGCAATCAATACACATCTAAGATTATAGTGATGGACTAAGCTCTTACTGAAAAGAGCTCAAGCTGGTAAAAGTGCTACTGACAAACAATAAAAGTGATGAAGTTTACTTAAATGAATAAAGTTTTCATTTCTCTTTCAAAATCATTTTCCTAACTATCGCCATCTGTCAGAAGTGATATTAGTTTCAAGAAGTAGAGAAGCCTATATTAAGAGATGGAGCTATGAAGGTGGTGGAAAAGACGAATCGCGTTAATGAAATAAAATAAAGAAAGCCATCTCGTACGAGACAGCTTTCTTTCATTTCTTGTATTTAATTCGGGTGTATTTCTATCTAGTTCTAGTTGATGGCGTAGCAGGAGCACGTACAACAACTGTTCTTACAAATCTTCTTTTAAACATTGTATTTGTTTTTTAAATTATTTTTCAAATATTATAATAATGCAAATGTCAGACTATTAAACGTACAAAACAATAGTTTGTTGATAGTTAATTTATTTTATTAATGTTTTGCATTTCGTTAAT
>JBLHWH010000342.1:0-4357 GCA_047628935.1 Halioglobus sp.
GTGCTGCCCACCTACTTTGACTTATACTATGATCAGAGCTCGTGCTCTAAATGGGTAACCCTATTGTTATGATTCAACAATCTTATTTGATAGGCCACTTAGAAGCTCGTAGAAACAAGATTTCACCTCTACAATAGAAAAATAATTATATAAAATATTTGTAACTACTCAAGTCCCCCCAAATATAACTAAGTCACGCTCATTTAAATCCCAATTGGAATTCTAAAAATCATCTGGATCTGGCAATTGAAGTTCCAAAAGACTTTTCCAATACCCTTTGCTAAAAATTTAGGTTTCATTTTCTAATTACAATTAAAATTCCGCTAAAGCCACCCCTACTTTTGTTCAGGTACGTATATTCTAGCTATGTTAAAATAAGGAAACTCTACTAATCATTTCTATCGTGTTCCAAATGTGTCTTTTATAAAAGCAAAAGCCTCTTTTATATTTACAAAAACATGCTCTTTAGCCACTAAATCTGGAATAATATCAATGGATTCTAATTTATCCAAGGGTTGCTCTTGTAAGTTAACCAGATAGACTTTCACCCCTCTTACTTCTAAGTCAAATACAATATCCTCTAAAGCATAAAGACCTGATTGATCTATGAGCGGGACATTATCCATTCGGATGATTAAGGCCTTTATCTTTTTGTCAATACCGGCGACTTGGTTTTTGAGATGAGTTGTGAACCCAAAGAACAATGGGCCATTCAGATGTTTGATTAACACTTTATCTTTATATTCTTCGTAGAAAGGCAATTCATCTTGCCATGGCTTTTCTTTTGTTAAATCTTCTACTGATTCCATAACGATTCCTTCTTCACCAAGGTCACTCGCCTTTTTCATAAATAAGATACAAGCTAACACCACACCAAGACCAACCGCTTGGATTAGACTTCCAAAAGTAGTTATCATTAGCACTAAAATTAGAACTACTGCATCCGCTTTTGGTACTTTGAATAAATGTTTCAACCCCTTGACATCAATAATTTTAAACCCAATCGGGATAAGCAAACCTGCCAAAACAGATAGTGGGATATACGCAGCTAGTGAACCTAAGCCCAAAAGAACTACCAATAAAACTAAGCCATGGATTACTCCTGAGATCCGTGTTTTACCTCCAGCATTAATATTGACTACCGTTCCTTTTGTTGCGCCGGCGCCGGGTATCCCTCCAAAAACAGCTGCCAACATATTGCCTATACCTTGTCCAATCAGTTCCCGATTACTATTGTGACGGGACTTCGTCATATTGTCTGCAATTACTGAAGTCAGTAAGGAGTCGATACTGCCCAGCACCGCTAGCACTGCCGCATACTCTAATATCAAGGAATAGGATTCTGGAGGTATATTACTAAACATGGTTCCGAACTGTAAACTAGGAATCCCCGATGGGATATCACCTATAATGGGTACATCCCAGCCTAGAAAATAGCTTACAACCGCAGCAACTACCAATGCTACCAATGCACTAGGAATGGCCTTAGTGATTAATGGAAACACATAGTAAATCAACACCGTCAAAGAGCCTAATGCAAGCGCATGAATATTAAATTCGGTAAAAAGCCTCGGTAAATCCTGCAATACTTCGAAGGTAGATTTTGCCGAGGAGAGCCCAGCAAATGGGAATATTTGAAGAATTATAATGATCAGTCCAACTCCACTCATAAATCCAGAGACTACGGGATAGGGAAAGTACTTAACATAGCCCGCTATATTTATAAGCCCAAAAACAATCTGCAAAACGCCTCCTAACATAAAACTCAATAGAATGATACCCATTGCTGTTTCGAGGCTTCCTGTTAGTTGGATTGCCGCTGCTACTAAAGCTGCGGAAACTACCGTCATAGGACCTGTAGGACCACTAGCTTGTGTAGGTGTCCCACCGAAAATCGCTGCAAATATCCCTACCATGATTGCTCCATAAAGACCAGCCGTAGCGCCCATTCCCGATTGCACTCCAAATGCTAGTGCCAATGGTAAAGCTACCACACCAGCCACCAATCCTCCTGTAAAATCACCTTTTAAATTACTAAAATCTAAGATCTTCGATGTCATAAATATTACTTTCAAAAATTATAAACGATAATAAAAGTGGTTACTCGATAAGAATAGCACTTAACTTTCATCTCTTGTATTGCTATTTTCCCACATTGGTAGTATTGTAAATAGCCATAAGCCAATTACACCAACAACAAGACCGACTTTCCCTAAAAGAAATACTTTAATTTGCAACGGCATAAATTCTATAAAAGATGAAACCCCAAACAAAGAAATAGATATGACTATTATAATAACAGGGTAATAAGATGGCTTGTTCATGGTTTCAATTTATTAGTTAAGTGTACTTACAAAGTATATTATACATATTAGATTTACTTAAATTTGTTTATTCATCGTTAAGAAATTATTTTATTTTAGTAGCCTTTTGCTTATAGTTCAGGTTAGCCATTACCATATCAAAGAGCATATCAAAAAGCTGATCTTGCCCTTCTTCTTTTCCAGCAGAATGATCTAAATCAGTTAGTCTTGGCAAGTGCTCCGCAAAGTATATATTATTGTTACAAGTCTCTACCAGAGTTGAAGCAAGCGCTTTAGGGTATTTGTATTGGGGATTTATTTCTAGAAAGATCAAACTGATCTTTCTACATAAGTTTTTGTAAGACAGAAAAAAGCCATATTCATTATCATTATCCACTGTTTTGTGATGATAAGCTTTGGCACCCTCTCTGACAACTATTCTATGTAAAATCTCTTCATCTACAAAGGGTATATCTTTATTGATGAATGATGCCATTGTCAGCGTATTAATGACTTGTTGTACTTTTACATGAAAGTCAGAAATATTCATTGTAGCTATATCTATACTCGACGACGTCCACTCCCAATACCAATTGATGAGATAAATAAATAGATAATGTTTGTTCTCAAAGTACCTGTATATGGAGGACTCTGTAGATGAAATCTTTTGAGCTAGCTTTTTAAAATTAAAATCCTCTAATCCGTAGCGATCTATTAGTAAGATGCTATTTTTAATGATTTTCTTGCCCAAGTCCGTAGACGTTGGGTCTTTGAGGTATATCTCGGGATTTACTGCAATGGATATATTTAGTTTCATAATGTTTTCTGTGTTTCTAGACATAACTCTTTTTTCAAATTTTTTCTTGCAAAGTAAATTCTACTTTTTACAGTCCCTAAGGGAATGTTTATCTCCTCTGCGATTTCGTCATATGTATAGCCATCTTTCCTCAGTGTTATGACCTCTCTTTCTGCTGGGTTGAGTTTTGCGAGACAGCGGCTTATCTCCTCCTCCAGCAGTTCATACTCTCCACCATTGAATGAATGATGTTCCTTCAAAGCTTCATAAGAATTTTGAATGTCTATTATATTAATTTTTTTATTCTTTCTATACTGATTTATGAAAGTATTCCTGAGTATGGTGGACGACCATGCTTTAAAATTAGTATCAGGCTTGTACAAATGGATCTTAGAAAGAGCTGTTACAATAGTTTCTTGAACCAGGTCTTTGGCACTAGTACTGTCTTTGGTATAATATAAAGCTTGCTTCAAGAGGTGTCTTTCGATGGATTTTAAATTACTTAGGTCAATTGGAAAATTCATAGTCTTACTACTTTAATTGATAGTAGCATTACTATCAATATGTGATCATAACACAATTTGACCAATTAAGTTATTTAATTTCATGATTTTTTTTGAATTATTCTCAAAAACCAATTTAGAATTGATTCAATAATAAAATTTCATACCCCTGCTTGATGATATTCCATTCTTTCAATCGCACCTTCACATATATATCCATTCTACTAGGTCTACCTGTAAAAATGGTTTGTTAATCCAAATAAAACGCCTATCTCCACGATTGATCTGCTGATCTTGCCACCTTATCGATCAATAATATATTCTCGAAAATCACTTTCGGACAAACCCTTTTGACACCACTTCTAATATGAGCTCTTAACATTGCTCGAATCTACAGTTCGATTTAAATTAATGCTAGTAAACAGATGGTATTGTATGTCTGATATATCATTTGTAATGATCACGCCGATTAGCTTTAAGTTACTAACTACAGCAACTCCAGAAAGCCTATTTGCGTAGACTAGATCAGTAAGTATAATGTCCGAAGCATCCTCACATTCTCTATTATTCTGACTAACGTAAAATATTTATGTTGAATTTCAATTCTTTATACATTGTAAATTTAACATATTTATTGATTCGTTAGCTTGGGAAATTAATTCTGACTAACGTAAAATATTTATGTTGAATTTCAATTCTTTATACATTGTAAATTTAACATATTTATTGATTCGTTAGCTTGGGAAATTAATTTG
>JBLHWH010000343.1:0-4272 GCA_047628935.1 Halioglobus sp.
TCGCTCCTGATATTGGTAATGGAGAACCGACAAAGAAAAATACATTGTTGGTTGTTTCCTCTGCTGGGTTTTCAAATACTGAAACACCCATTCCGCCGCCGATACACGCTACAGTTACCGATCCAGTTACTGTTTCGTAGCAGTCTTTGGTAATGGTGTAATCATATACTCCGAAAGGAACATTTTCAAACAAATCACCAACTGGGTTTCCTGTAACCAAAGTCTCATTATAACCATTCGGTCCCGTCATATTAACCGTTGCTCCTGATATTGGTAAAGGAGAACCTACAAAGAAAAACACATTGTTGGTTGTTTCCGCAGCAGGAGTATCAAATACAGATACGCCCATTCCACCGCCTAAACATGAAACTGTTACGGTTCCTGAAGTAGTTACGTAACAATCTTTAGTCATAGTATAATTATACGTTCCGAAAGGTACGTCTTCAAACAAATCCCCTATTGGGTTTCCGGTAACTAAGGTTTCATCATATCCACCAGGACCAGTCATATTTACTTCGACACCTGATAATGGCAATGGAGATCCTACAAAGAAAAACACATTGTTGGTTGTTTCCGCAGCAAGAGATTCAAATATTGAAACACCCATTCCTCCATTTGCATCAACCGTAACCATTCCAGCAGTTGTTGTGAAACAATCCTTCGAAATAGTATAATTGTATGCTCCATAAGGAACGTTCTCAAACAAATCACCTACAGGGTTTCCTGTAACTAACGTCTCATTATAACCACTTGGGCCGGTCATATTAACTGACGCACCACTTAATGTGATTGGAGGACCTCCTGCCTCGGTAAGAAAAATGAAGACATCATTTGTCTGCCCAAACAGCTGGACACTTGTAAAAAGTAATAATAGAATTAAATAAAGCTTTTTCATAATTTCAGATTTAATAATTATTTGTTAGTTTTTTTCTTCTCGATGGATTTAATTATTTTTTTTATCCCTTTTGTAAGATTTTGATTTTGTTCTATTAAACCTTTGAGTTCAGTTTCAATATCCTGTTTAGTTTGTTTTTGACTTTTATTTTTTGTCATAGTGAAAAATCGTTAAGTTTAAAATGGTTGATTTAATTGAGGCAAATGTAATTGTAGAGCGCAGTCGGAGTGGCAAAAATGAAAACACAAAAACTCTACATATAGAATAATGGGGGAATATTATTACTACAAGTACACTTATCATGTTGTTTTACAGTAATTTATAAAAAATAGCTTAGGTGTTTTGTTGCAGTGAATTGAGAAGAATATTGGAGAGAATTCCTATAAATTGGTCAGAAAAGCGATTAGATTTTCTTCTCTATCCATGTTTATTTTCTTTCGTAATCTAAATCTCGCCATATTGATACTCTTTACGGATTGGTGCGTAATAGAAGAAATTTCTTTTGATGACATATTTAATCTTAAGAAAGCACAAATTTTAACCTCATTTGGTGTTAAATCTGGAAACGCCTCATTTAGGGACTCATAGAACTCTGAATGCACTTCTTTAAAGCGCATTTCAAATTCTTCCCATATTTTACTTGAAGAATTAAGTTTTAGTTCGTTTATTATCTGTTGTAGCAAATGCTGATTATCTCTCTTTGCTGCTGGTTTAATCTCGACCAATTTTCGAGCAATACTTGTAATAAACTCGTTTTTTTCGATGAGATACATCATATTTGAAGCCAGTTCTTTTTTCTTATAATCGATGTCTCGACTTAACTTTTCTTTTTCCAACTCTAAATTTTCATGTCGAAGAGTGGCTTTTAGTGTTTTTCCTTTTTGATTGATATAAAGTAGAACCATTATAACCACGGCTAGAATTGTGAATATTGATATCCCAATAAAAATTAATTCCTTTCTTTTATAAGCCGCCTCACGGCTAAATTTATCAATCTCTCTGGCACTTAGTATCTCATCAAATTCATATTGCATCTTAAGCTGTGTTATTCGCTTTAGATCATTTTCGCTTTGAAATTCCTCATTATTCTTAATATATATTTTTGTGTAGACTAAAGCAGAATCAATTTGTCCTGTTTTATCATAGATCAAACTCAATATACGGGCATTTTCATATATCGTTTCTTTATAAGAGTTTGCGCTGGCAAGCTTTAGCCCATTCCAAGCATATTTCTTAGCTTCCTCAAATCGATCATTTTTAAACGATAGCTTTGCTGCAGTAGTAAAAATATCGGCCTGATAAATGGATAAAGGTCCGTCGTAGTCGCTTTTCGTATTTTTGAGCATATTAAGTGCTAGTTCCAGATATTCTTGAGACTTTTCATACTCTTCCTGACCGAAGTAAATCTGTGAGATAAGATTATATGCTCTTGCAATATCTGCCCAATTCTCGTTTATAGAAAAAACCCGTATGACGTCCAGATAGCCAGATATTGCATCTTCCGAATTACCAAGAATATTCTTAATATTAGAAATATTAGACAATACGATGGCGGCAGTGTAGGCGTCCCCCATTTCTTTGAAAAGTGATTGCGCTTCTAAATAATTATTCTGAGCATCTTCATAATCTTCTATCTGAAGATAAAGATTTCCCAAATTATTATAAAGATGAGGCAGTAAAGGTTTAAAATTATTTTCTTTGGAAATATCGAGACAAGATTGATACAATTCCAACGCCTCAATATATTTATTCTGGGCCAGATTGATATTTCCAATGATCATGGAAATCTGGGTATGGTCAAAAAGGTTCGTTTCTAAATCGAAGTATTCTAAAGACTCGGTATAATAAAGTTTTGCTTCTTCAAGTTGATCTTTAGCAATGTAACTGTCTCCTAATGTAGCCACATTCTCAGCAATCCCTAAATCATAGTTTCGCTGCTTAGCTAACCTATATCCTTTGTTCGCATAATATATCGCTGAATCTGCATTTGACGATCCATAAAACTTTGCAATTTCAGAAAACACCAACGACTTTTGATCCAAATCCTTCACAGCGTTGAGAACTCCAAACAAGCTATCCAAGTCTTTATTTTGAGCACTAACGAGTGATGGTGCCAACAAACATATCAAAACAAACCCTTTAAAAGTCATAACCATAAATTCTCCATAAATATACAAAACTACATTACACACAACCACATCATATAGAAAATGATCAAAAACCAATAGTGTCAAGATAATTGTCAACGCTTTACATTGAAAATACTAATTTAACCTCGGATGTTTGTAATCGGCAATATTATCTTTATTTTAATTGCGTTGAGTGAATTGAGAATTGTAATTTTATACTATGAAATTTAACATGACCACTGAATCTGATTCTAACTACGATCATTTGGAAAAAATGAGCGTTTCGCAATTACTGGAAAGCATAAATGAAGAAGATAAAACAGTACCTCTTGCAGTTGAAAAGTCCTTACCACAGATTATAAGACTAACTGAAAAAGTTTCTGAAAAGCTAAAACAAGGCGGGCGCTTATTTTATATTGGAGCAGGTACAAGTGGGCGACTGGGAATTGTAGATGCGAGTGAATGCCCGCCAACTTTTGGTGTTGCACACGGATTGGTAATAGGTATAATTGCAGGTGGGGATAAGGCCATTCGGAAAGCTGTTGAATTTGCTGAAGACTCTGCCGATCAAGGCTGGAATGACTTATTAGAGCATCACATTTCCAAGAAAGATATCGTCATCGGAATTGCAGCATCCGGCACGACCCCTTATGTGATTGGTGCCTTACAAAAATGTAATGAACATAATATCGCGACGGGCTGCATTACATGTAACGAAGGAAGTCCATTGCACAAAGTCGCCAAAGACCCGGTAGTTGTAGTTGTCGGTCCGGAGTTCGTAACAGGCAGTTCTAGAATGAAAGCGGGTACCGCTCAAAAACTGGCTCTCAATATGATCTCTACAGCGGCAATGATTCAATTGGGCAGAGTGAAAGGCAACAAAATGGTCGATATGCAACTTAGTAATAACAAGTTAGTCGATAGAGGAACCCGAATGGTGATGCAGGAACTTGAGATTCTAGAAGACGAAGCTGCTTTTTTACTAAAGAAACACGGGAATGTCAGAATCGCTATAAATGCATATAGAAATGAATAAACAGCACACAGATACGGCACTATTAGTAAAAGGTCTTAAGCGTTTAGCACTAGGCTTGCCTTTTATCGTCCTTACCACTTATATACTTACTTTTGCCTTTCTAAATAAAGAAACAATTCCACTTTATATATTTCTCACCCTAGGAATTATAGCAATGGGAGTAACAATATATTTAATGTTCGATGGCATTAGAAAGATTCTCAAATCAATAT
>JBLHWH010000344.1:0-4229 GCA_047628935.1 Halioglobus sp.
GAATTAATGTGGATAAAAAGAAGGAACCCGTATAATTATTAATATAATATTATTTATATCCACAAACTAACAGGACTAATAATAATGAGTTTTTCATTATTTATAAAAAAGGATTATTTCTATTACAAAAGGTGGTGAATAACTTTCAAAATGAAATTTCAAAATTGAATGCTACCTTTGCTATTCGAAAATATAAAGAACTTTCTATGACTGAAACATCAAATAAATCCTACATCAAATATTCATGGTTCCTCATGGGTTTTGTATTTCTTGTGATTCTTGCAGGAGGTGTGGTAAGGATGACACAAAGTGGAATGGGTTGTCCTGATTGGCCGACATGTTTTGGTATGTGGATACCACCTACTGATGCTAGTCAACTACCAGCCGATTTCGAACAATATCTGAGTCAGCAAGATATTGATCATAGTTTCAATGTTTACCATACTTGGATCGAATATATCAATCGATTGCTTGGTGCTATACTAGGTGTGTTTATATTCGGGTATGCTATATGGACATCAATCAAATTCAGTTCTCGCAAGTCTAGAATGAAGAGCTTGTTATTGTTTAATTTAGGTACTGCTACTTTTCTCTTCATTGTTGCAATATTTGGTTCTTCTTTATCACTCAATATTGTTGGTGTAGTATTTATTTTATTTGCTTTATATTCTTTGTTTTTTGCTATTCGACACGCTTACTCAAGATCATTGGTAGTTGTTTCAATATTACTTTTAATCGCAGTCGCTATCCAGGGATGGTTGGGTAAAATAGTAGTAGAAGAAAATCTATCTGTTGTAAAGATAACTATACATATGATTGGTGCATTGGTGATAGCCGCGCTACCACTGATTAATATTTCTAATCTTAAGGAAGAAAAAATTGAAGTGACACCATTCATAAAACATCTTATGAGCGGTATGATAATTGTTGTTCTTATCCAGATTGTTTTAGGTACACAAGTAAGAGAAGAAATAGATGTTATTTCTAAAGCATTGTCTTATGAGCAGAGAGAATTGTGGATTGAGAATTTAGGTTCCATATTTATTATTCATAGAAGTTTTTCATGGGTGGTATTATTAGGGTCTCTTGCTTTATATTTTAGGGGTAGGGATATCTTGGTATTTGCAAAAACATGCAGGTGGATTATAATAAATGTTGTTACTATTATTGTTGTAGGAGTTACCATGGTTTATCTGGATATGCCAGCAGTATCCCAACCTTTACACTTATTATTGGCGTGTGCTTTACTGATGCAATTATTATTTGGTAGAATCAGATTCACATAGTTGAATTATTTTCGCATATTTTTGTTTACTTAAATGAGCTATTAGATTGCGAGGTAAATGTAATATATCTTCAAATTGTAATCAATTATTTTAACTTTGCTTATTAACACTACAAAATTAGAATGACAGAGACTGGAACGATTGTAAAAGAGGGGGAATTTAGTTATCAAGTTACGGGTGAAGAAGGAAGTGAAGTTATTATCCTTTTGCATGGGTTAATGGGAGAACTGAGTAACTTTGGTGGATTAGTAGATCATTTTACGAAAACTCACAATGTTATTTTTCCTGAATTACCAATATTTGAAATGCCGCTACGAAAACTATCTGTAACGGGTTTAGTAGATTATGTTGAACGATTTATCGACTATAAAGGATATACCAAAGTTCATGTAGTTGGTAATAGTTTAGGTGGTCATATTGCACAGTTATTTGTGCTGAAGAGACCGGAGCTGGTTAGTTCACTTACTTTAACTGGAAGCTCTGGTTTATTTGAAAATGCTATGGGGAATACATTTCCTAAGCGAGGCGATTATGAGTACATTAAGAGAAAGGTACAGGATGTATTTTTTGATCCGGCTATAGCTTCTAAAGAATACGTTGATGGTTTGTATGAAATGGTAAATAATCGCGGAAAGGCTATTCGTATTATTACTATGGCTAAATCAGCTATACGTCACAATCTTGCTGATAAACTTCATGGTATAAAATGCCCTACTTTATTAGTATGGGGAAGAGAAGACCAAGTCACTCCTCTATTTGTGGGTGAAAAGTTTAATGAATTAATTGAAAACTCTAGGCTAGATATTGTTGAAAAATGTGGTCATGCTCCTATGATGGAACGCCCTGTTGAATTTAATGCAGCTTTTGAATCGTTTTTGAATTCTATATCTAGAAAAGAATCCGAGACTATTGTTGCCTCAGATTCTTAAAAAATAACTAACCAACTATCTTAATTTAAATAAGCCTTTCCGCTTTTATACTTTTTTGTGCAGCTTCCTTGTAGGCATGAGCTAATTGTGTTGTCATATCGAAATCTGTTGGAAATGGTGCACATTGTTCTTTTATCCTTTTGTTATATTTATTTGTAATAGCTCTTTTATCGCCTCGAAATATGCACGAATAATCTTCGAATATGTATGTCACATTTATAGGAATTGTATTAATAAGTCTATTATTTTTTGCATCTAATATTACTACTTTTCCACTCATCTGTGCTGTCTTTTCTCTTATAAGCTCTTCGACATTTGCAGTTACTAATATTCTCTTTTCTATATAGATAGTATTTCCCATTGTGTCTTTTACTATAGCTCCATCTTTCGATTTAAGTGGGATTTTTCCATCGTTCACTTCCTTTGTTTCGGTGAATGAGTTGAATCTTTCTTTTTCGTTTCCAGGTACTATTTTTGAGACTTCAATTGTTGCCACATAGTCTATATCTTCACCATGTTCTTCTGTATAATATTTAGTCCAGTTACTATTTAATTTATTAAGCTGTAGTTGACTAATAATCTCTCCTGTATGATAGAAAGCGGCATTAGATCCACTTAGATATGGTTCAATAAGAATATTAGTTTGGCCTAATTCGTAAGCTTTTAATTTAAGGTTATAACTGTCTTTGTAAGTATCAAAGTAATTTATAGCTTCTGTTAATTCTGAATAAGCCTTTCTTGCTGAAATTTTATCATTGTTCTTTTTTGCTCTAATTAAATAGTCTAGGGCATATTGATAATGAACCTCGGATGCTGCTTTCATTGACCTATTTATGGCACTTGTATAATCTTTAATTTTTATAGTTGCTACATATCCATCTTCGCTAATTAATGGTAGAAGAGGATATACATAGCTTTGTCTATTCTCTATTTTTTGATATATTTCTACTATTCTATCCATGCTGTTTTTATTATTGAGCACTTTTATACGGGCTATTTTATCTAAGTCAGTTTTATTAAGTTTTACATAGGCTTTCTGTAGACCTTTGACATATCTTGTTTTTTTGTTCTTCTCTCCTCTTAGCTTGTCTACACCGTATCTTAATGCTTGGTCGTAGTTTCCAGATTCTATCATTTTGTCGATTGACCTACAAGAAGTAAATATCATTATTGCTGTAAGTATATATAGTATCTTTTTCATAGTTGATAGTTTTATTCGTTATGCCATCTTTATGTATGTTTCAATGTAGACTAGTTTAGTGTCTTGTTTGTTTTAATTATTCTTTTTGTTATACGTTATTTAACTAATCTAGGAATGCTGTGAAATTTTAGTTAATTGTTCCACGTGGAACTTATACTTGGTAATTCTCATTTTGATGTGCTTGGATTAAAACTTATAACTTTGCAGAGGAAAAGTTATGAAAGAATTGCAGGACAGTTTTGCTCGCCTATTTGTAGCAAGAGATATACTGACACACTTTGAGGCGGTTAACCTGGAAGAAGATCAAGGGGTCATGTTGATAGAATTAATTGAAAGGGGAGATGCAGAGCATATGCTCAAATCAGTATTAAGAGAAGGTAAAACTGTAAAAGATGGCTACATGAAAACAGTTCAATTACAAAGTTTTCCAGCGCAAGGCAAGGAGGTATTTCTTAGACTAAAACGGAGGAGGAGGAAAATAAAAGGCACAAAAAAGGGATTATATAACAACGACAATTTCATCAATATAGGCATGAAATCAACCAAAGAATTTGGTTCTTCTTTAAAAGAAATTGGTAGAGAATAAAGTTATATCATTATCGGATATAATGTACGAGATAGGAATGTCTAATAAGAAATTAAGGAGATGGATAAACATTTTTTGAGCGGATACGGAATAGCAAAAGAAAAAAAGAAATATATAAGTATGATCACAAGCCTAAAGGAGCCACAAAAAAGATAAGAGTGCCTATAGTAAACCTAAATCATATGGGTCGGGAATTAGCTATAGATGATAAACATTTTAGAGGTAGG
>JBLHWH010000345.1:0-4149 GCA_047628935.1 Halioglobus sp.
CGAGCCTCAAACCATATCTAACCTTTACTCTTCTTTATTCGGAATAGACAGTAACTATCTTTTAAACGCATACATCTATACCAATATGCGTAGTTTTTCCCCATTCCAAAATTACAGTAAAAAACTTTTCACACATCATAAAATACTTACATTCAATTCCTTACAAAAAAAATACCCAACTCCTAGCCGTGTATACCCGAGTATTATCTGAATATAAACGGGTAATAATGGCTTAGCTATGGTTGATCTTAATTATTGAAAGTAAACATAACACCTTAAATCAAAAAAAAAATAGGTATAAACACCTGAATTAGGTACAGGTACTACTACTAGTAGTATAGTCACATAAATAGATATGAAAAAAGTACCCAACAATCCGATACGGTTGTTGTCGGATTAACGGATGGATTACAAGACGATACCTTAATCTATAATTATCATCTTCCTCATATATCCGTTATACGTCCCACACAAGGTGTCTGTTAATCATAAACTTAGATATTTTCCTTTATCGAGATAGTTATCCAATTACAATCGGGTATTAGCCAAATAAAAACGGCTATACTTACAATTGATCTATTTAACTTAATACGTTAACAATCTGAATATAAAAAAAGAAAAAGCACTTTCAAAAAATTACTTTTGATATTAATCAATTTTATTATGATTCTCTATAATTGAATGAAATGACAAATCGACATTAACTAAATATGACCCTACTAATCGTCCTACAAGTCCTTTATATCATTTGTAGTGATCATTCCAACTAGCTTTTTGTTACGAACGACAGGTACCCCAGAGAGCTTATTTATAGACAAAATCTCCCTAAGATCAGTTATGCTAACGTCTTTATTCACGGAGACTAGGTCAGTAAGCATAATGTCTGAAGCATATTTCATATTCTCTTTTGATTTTTTCAATATTCCATCGGTAATTATACCAATCAGATTGCCCTTTCTATTTTCTACTGGGAGGTGATGGATATTATTCCAATCCATTATTGACCTAACAATATCTAAACTTGCATTTTCATTCACAGTAAAAATATCTGTACTCATTAGATGGCCTACATTAAAGTCTATTTTATTTTCTTGAACTGTGGGAATGATCTCTTTCTGAGTGCCAATATCCCATTCATGTACAGGAGTATTCTCATTTTGATAATTTATCATTTGTGCAACCAATTCTTGCTTAGCAACTTTTACATTTTCATTAAGCAATCTGTAATTCTTGATCATCCAATTTGAACCTGTTTGTTCTCATCTAACTCTTTGTTCAATAATATTTAAGTATTTTTCAATGTCTTGTTGATCAATTTTGCATTTTTCTAATCCTTCCCTAGACATTGGAAGTAGCGTTTCTAGAATTAACTGTCGACCTGGAATGTTTTTACCGAACCAATTAAAAACTGAACTTAAACCAGTACGAGCTGATTTAATAAAATTGTCTTTTACATCCTTGAATGAAATGTTTTCTATTTCGTTGCTCCAATTTTCAGGAACCGCATTCATTAATCCTACCCAAAACGCAAAATTTGCAATCTCATCTATCGCAGTAGGTCCGGCAGGTAGATATCGACATTCGATTCGCAGATGGGCTTGTTTGCCTGGCCCATAGCACAGTCTGTTCCATGTATACGTTGTTCCCGTATGCAATCTGATGGCTCTTAGCTCGGGTATATCTCCTTGGTCCAATGCGGTATTAGAATCTACTAAATCATCAGAAGTAAGCAATAAAGGGAACCTCATTAGCTCATTTTCCCAAAGGTTAACCGGAGAATCACTTAGCCAGTCAGTACCAAAATATACCCTAGGTAACTTTTTTCGTAAATGATTCTTAGAACTACGGGTATCCAAACTTTGCTTAAAAAGTGCAATTCTAGATTCGGCCCATAGTTCTCTTCCAAATAACAATGGAGAATTAGTACAAGCAGACAATACTGGGCCGGCTATCATTTGAGACCAGTTAAATTTGTCTACAAATTCATCGGGCTTTATTTGAAGGTGCATTTGGAAACTTGTATTGCATGCTTCAAATAGAACTGAGCCAAGTGATGCTATTAATTCATCGACTCCTTGCAAGTAAATTTCAAATTTGCCTCCTCTGATATCGAATAGCATTTGACTAAGTGTCTCATACCTAGGTATCGGTGTCATGTAATCAAAATGTAGATGCTTTGGAGAGATCGTGGGTAGAATCCCAGTCATCAATATTTGTTCACCTATTGCTTTAGCTTCTTCTTTCCCTTTCTGTAATAAACTTAATAGATTTTGCTCAGTAACACTAAAGCACTTACCAGATAGATTTATAGGATCCAAGTTTATTTCTAAATTAAACAATCCAAGTTCATTGGTATAGTGAGGATCATTAATAGCATCTAGAAGGTGATGAGCTGATTTTGAGGGCTCATAGTTTTGATTTACGATACATAGTTCTTGTTCCGCACCAATTTTGATTGGAGTTTGGATAAATGCATTTTCATGCCACATCCTTTCGAATGCTTCAATATCTTTCAAAGCATAATGATACATTTTAGCTCTATCCGCTTTTCCACTTATTGGTCTTATTCTAAAATCTCCCATTATTTTTCATTTTCATTGAAAAAATAATCTAGAAAATCCAATGGAGTAACAATCCCAACTAAATTTCCATTTTCGAGTACCGGCAGTGATCTAAATTGATGCGCTTTGAATAAAGAATATACATTGAATATAGACTCGCCAGAGCTTACAGTTTCCACTATTTCTGTCATGACCATACTTGTCAACGTGCATTCTAATATCGTTTCATTGTGCTTTCAATATTATGATCGATAAACATCGTCTTTCCTTGTTTACTTCTCTCAAGATCAGTATTACTCAAGATCCCGACTAACTTCTCTTCAAAGATGATAGGGATATGATGTATCTTTTTATTATCAAAGATTTTCTTCGCTGTCGTTAACGTATCATAAGGAGATAGAGTAGCAAGGTTTGTACTCATGATTTCTTTGACCAATGTATCTTTCATGAAATAGTAATTTATTGGAGTTAAGAATAAGTATTTCTATTGCATTAAAAGTCCACTAAATATTGTAGAAATTAGATGATTTACATCATTGGAGATTCTGATTTACATCATCTACAGCTCAGAGAATTGAAATGCTCATCATTCATACATGAGCAAAAAGAGTAAAAACATGCAAGAATAAACCTTGGAACTCATGTACTAATACCATTTCTGTTTGGATATGTTGCTTTAGACCCAAATAGGATTTTAGCTGTCCTGAGAAAAATCTGATTCCGAGAACTATCGGGAATGAATCAATGACTTGCAAAGGAAATGACATTATCTTCTTAAATCACTTCATTACTTCAATTGCCTCAACTTCCATTAAATCGTTTACCAAACTGTATATATCACATAATTCCCATTCTGGAAATAAGTAATCTTTCAGCGTTTGCAACGTAAGAACTTCACCTTCTTTTAGCTTTAACAGAACACCTTTAAGGTTATTATGGTACCTGGCGACTATTTCATTCCCTCTAGCAAGAATCAATATATTTCCATTTCCCATATCCTGAGCAAATATTGGAAAAACTTCTTTCCCTTTAATACTAAACGCTCCATTTGGTAACCTGATTTTGTTATTTAATAAAGATGGATTCAACAAACCGCCATTACTCTTCAGCTTTAAGATTCTCCTATCTAATGCCTTTCTAAATTTTGTAGATATGGATTCTAAATCTACATAACCTTCAATTTCATTATTGCTATTATCCTTAATTGGGTTTAGGTATTGTCTATTTTTCTTTGCTGAGAGGTCTCGAGAACAAATATCCTTAGTTAGCTCTTTTTCTAAATAATCTTTCGATGGATTTATGTAATCCATCACTACACTTAATGAAAATTCGTTTGAGTTCCCAATATGAAAAACCTGATGAGGAATAAACATCACTGAAGATGATTTTAAGGTATACTTTTTTGATGAGGGTAGCATTTCTTCAACCTCATGAAAGACTTCTGTATTATGTGCAACTGCATTGAATTCCTCAGTATCCCATGTATAAAATTCTTTTTCTCCTGGTCCAAGATGAAAAAGGAATCCTTCTTCGCCTATTGCTTCTTTATGTATTCCAAAAGGAGTGAAACCGTAATTACCCATAAAAA
>JBLHWH010000346.1:0-4149 GCA_047628935.1 Halioglobus sp.
TTACTGTTTCCATCCCCAAACATATATAATTATTTCTTAATGTGTAGTGGAAATTCTATACGCGTTTGCCCTGTCTAGTAGCCGTACTTTGCAATTTGATAAATAATCTGTTTTATTCAATTATTCATTTTTATTAAAATTGCAATTTCGGGAAAAACCTTTTTATTGCAAGAAATTTCCTGGCTTCAAAATCGATGTACTTCCTGAATTCGCCACACCTTTTATCGTTTCATTATAAATTTAGCAATAGATAGGATTTACTATAAGGTTGATGAACCTATGAAAAAGCACAAAACATGTAATCAGAAATCTCATAATGTGTATTTTACTTTCGTAGTAAACTAAACATACGGATTAGAATGCGGAATCTTATGTCGTTCCACCTTGTTATCCCAGTATCTGACTTGAATGAGACAAGGACTTTTTATAGAGAAATAATTGGATACGAAGAAGGTCGAAGTGATTCACATTGGGTAGATCTTGATTTTCATGGTCATCAATTAGTGCTTCATATGGATAAAAATAGAACGAAGCCAAGTGTAGATACTTCTAACGAGGTGGATGGTCATGCGGTACCCACCACTCATTTTGGAGTTGTTCTTAAGTGGGATGATTGGCATCAGTTAGTAGATAGTTTAAAAGCAATAGACATCAAGTTCGGAATAGAACCGTATATAAGATTTGAAGGCCAGCCAGGTGAGCAAGCGACTATATTTTTCTATGATCCAAGTGAAAATGCGCTGGAGTTTAAATCGTTTCGGGATATTGGAAATTTGTTTGCGAGTTAGGTTTTGATCGTATGTATAAATACTGAATCAATAAACCACCTGACCTTTAAAATCTCTGTACTAGAATCCTCAATCAGACGCATTAAAGTTAGTGAACATCATTAATTATAATGTGATCGCATCCAGTTTTTTTTAACCAAAATCTACACAAAGGCTAACACAAGGCATAATTCATCAATCAGCTTAATATTTAGACTTTCTAATGCCCATGTTCATCAGCATTATTTATCATATGTTCTTTTCCAATTAATCGGGTTGCAAATTTTCCAATTGTGAGTCCTTGGACTAAAATTGAGAAAACGACTACCACATAGGTAATTATGATAAATACGTCTCTGCTCATCTCATCCGGAAGGCTAAGTGCAAGTGCTATAGATATCCCTCCTCTTAGGCCTCCCCAAGTCATAATCTTGTCTGTATGTGGCACAAATTCTAGCTTTTTACTGAATAGTTTCACAGGAATAAAAAGAGAAAGGTATCGTGCAAGTAATACAAGTACAATACATATTAGTCCTGCCAAAATATATTTACCATTGAACGTCAAAATCAACATCTCTAACCCAATCAATACAAACAGAATGGCATTCAGTAGCATATCAATTAACTCCCAAAACTTGTCTACATATTGTTCCGTAATGTCAGACATCGAAGTACCTCTAACCGTATCATTGCCCACAACTAATCCTGCTACTACCATTGCTAACGGTGCAGAAAGGTGTAAATAATGTGCTAGTGAATATCCTCCCATTACACAAGCTAAAGTGATCATCACTTCTATATCATAATCGTCGATTGACCTCAGCAACAAAAATGTACCATAGCCCAATACTCCTCCCATCGCTATGCCACCAATGACTTCTTGTCCGAATAGTTTTGCTATACTAAAAGCGTCACTGCCTCCATGCCCACTGCCCTGCGCAATTCCTAAAATGGTCAGAAAAACAACAACTCCAACCCCATCATTGAATAAGGATTCTCCAACAATCTTTGTTTCTAGCTTCTTAGGAACTCCGGCTTGTTTCAAAATCCCCAAGACTGCGATTGGGTCTGTAGGTGATATCAATGCTCCAAAAAGTAGGCAATGAATAAATGGTGCACCCATTCCCATAAGTTGCAATAGATAAAAAACAAATCCTCCTGTAATAAAAGTAGAAGCTACGACCCCTAAAGTACTAAACACCAAAATGGGCCAACGCTGCACCCTCAATTGATCAAAATTAGTATGCATCGCTCCTGCAAAAAGTAGAAACCCAAGTAATATATCTAATAGTACGTGGTCAAAAGGAATCTGTGCCACCATATCTTCAGCAGCTGTGTACAGCGAATCATTGACAAGACTCGTAGCAAAAAGTATTAGCGTAAATACAATGGCTATTAACATTAATCCAATTGTATTGGGTAGTTTCAGGAAACGAACGTTGATATATCCGAAAAGGGCTGATAGTGCAATGACGATAGATGATATGGTAAATAAATCCATTGTTAGTTTGTTTTTATTGAAGTGATTTAAGAACTCGCCCATCAACGATCACTCCAAGTTTCAAACCTCGCTTTTACTGCGGGCCTTACAGCTTGGTATGGTTCGAAATTATTAAATCACTTCATTGTAGGAAACAAAGGTAGTTAGTAATTTTTAGTTTTAATCAAGATGAAATGAAGTGTTGCGTTTTTAGATCTTATCAATACCTAATTATCCTTTCCTAAAATAAACATTCTATAGTCAGATCATGGTCAACAACAGCTGTACTATATTTATTGGATTTGACTCCATGGGTGGTCACCATCGTTATATATATAGACCTTTTCTCCCCGTTTTATCTGCTTTAAATTCTCGTTTCTTAGTTTCTAGCCTTTTCAAATAGCTTGCATCTATGGTATATTCTTCATTATAAAACTTCATTTCACATAGATTGGCCCAATTATCATCTCGATCAATAACCATACCCACATGAGTATTGGGGTTACTCCATGTATAATTTTTAGAAGCTAGCCCTTCTATCTTTAATGCCCGTTTGATCTCTGTACTGTGCTTTAAACATATTATCTCAAATGCATAACCACACCAGATTATATATTCTTGTTTTTGATATAATTGTTGCCAACTATTTCCTTTAAATGGCTTCATGAATTGTAGGTAAAACAAGCAATACTCATCATAGATTCTATAAAGAGTTTCTTTTGATTTTCCAATATAAGAATCGTATTCCAAAACAAATTCTGATATTTCTAACTCCGCTAGTATTTGAGAAAATCGACCACTAGATCCTACACCACTTCTATCTAATAAATCATTACGTGATAATCCTTTTTTCTTCCCTTCTGCTAATACATCAATAATCTTTTTGTGAAATGATGATGATTCGAAGAGAGATTCAAAGAACTCATCGAATTCATTTTCGAGGTACGCTCCTTGCTAAAAACATAATCTATCGATTGTGCTTACTGCTGATTCTCCTTTCACCACCTGTTCAAGATACTATGGTATCCCACCCAAGGACATATATATTTTGAGCATCTCATATTCTAATATTAGATTATTTTTATACTCAAAAAAACGCTCTCACCTCTCTTAAGTTAAATGGCTTTAGGTTTACTTTTTGTGTTATTCGTTTACTTAATCCTTTGTTGTTTTTGATAATCTTTTTTACCATATAGGAAACTGCAGACCCACATACTACTACGATTAGGTCAGTCCTTGCAGTACAGAAGTCATTCCAGCAGTTTTCAAAAGCGGCCAAGAATCCTGATTTATTGGTTACAATCCATGGAAACTCATCTATAAATATCACCTTCTTGGTCTTCCTTTTCCGTAAGCTTGTAATGAATTTCTTTAGAAGTATAAAGCTATGTATCCAATCTTTTGGTTCATTGTCCTTAAACTTTTTCGTGACCTCATTGAGTTTTGTAATGAAATTTTTTATTTGCACAGCTCTGTAACCTTCACTATAACCCGTCAAACTAAAACCATTCCCTCTTCATAAAACTCCCTAATCAAGAAAGTCTTCCCAATCCTTCTTCGACCATATACAGCTATCAGCTCTGATCTAGAACTCTCGAATGCTGTGTTTAAAATCTCCTTCTCTTCTATCCTTCCGATTATTGTTCGTGCCCTATATAAATAAATTATAGGGCTTTCAAATATAAATTATTTTTAATTATTTGGAACACTTATAAAATATTTAATATTGAATTACTTTAACTATTAGTGTTCCTAAATAAGCATTTATCTACATATTTGGAACACCTATGAAATAAACATTTAGGGTTCTACGCCCATTCTAATGGAAAAGGTATGAAAAGATGATAAGAAATGATAAATTAGTAGCATGAGAATAACAAAAGATTTCCTGAATCTTATATC
>JBLHWH010000347.1:0-4147 GCA_047628935.1 Halioglobus sp.
AAAGAAATCAATCTTGAAGCACACACTTTTTATTCACATAATAAAGGGAAGTTCTTTTGGGCATTTCTACTTTCTGTAATCCACTGGATTTTAGGCGCAGCTGAATTTTATCTTATTTTGAAAGTGTTAGGATTTGACATTTCTGTAGTCAACGCCATTGCCATTGAGATGGGTGTCATCTTATTCAAGACAATTGGAGCAATAGTACCGGGACAAGTAGGAGTAGAAGAATACGCCAATAAAGTCATGCTTGGAGCTGTTGGGATTGCGGGAAATGAGGTATGGCTAGTGGTTTCGATAATGCGTAGGGCAAGGCAGTTGTTTTGGGTAGGAATAGCTGGGGTGTTTTATTTTTTTATGGGGAAGAATTCAAAAACACAATCATTTGGTTAGAAGGCTAGATGAGGTAATAGAAGATTTTAACTATTTTCACTTAGGAATGATACTTTATTATTGAATCATTCCTTAGCCTTTGATTGTGTTTTTGCAAATGTTTGCATTTATAAAATTAATCTTGTAATTTTACCAAGGGTTAAGAGCTGATTTGTGCCGATAAACCAAGGCTTCACTTTTTAATTGCGATAACAATTGAACGATAAGTAGACAATAAAAGCGATGCATGTTGTATTATGTCAAAATGTACTTTAGAAAGAAATTTTATTGGATTTTTATATTTCACAAATCAAGTATTACGATCATAAATTATTAATTACAAAATCATATAAATCATGAAATTTATTTACTTATTATCATTTTTCTCTTTATCTCTAATGTCAGAAGTATCTTCTCAAAGAACATGTGGGCTGATAGTTATAATGAACAGCTATTAAATAATACAACTTACAAAAAAGCTTATGAAAGGCATCTTAAAAATTTAGAAAAGCAAGGTAGTCTTCGATCTAGTGCTACCACTATGATCCCTGTAGCATTTCATTTTGGAGGGAACATCACTACTGATAATATTTGCTGTTTAGAAAATGCATCAATAGAACAAATAAATGTCCTAAACATGGATTTTAATGCTTTGAATGAAGATATTTCAATATTTGAAGAACTCGCAACGGTATGCGACGCTGATGCTTTTAGGATTGAGGACTTATCCGACGGTCTTGATGTTGAGTTTTTCATAGCTACATCTAATCATCCGCCTTCCTCTGGTCTTGTTGAAGGAGAGTATGCAATTACGGTACAACAAGAGTCTTTTCCAAATGCTGGGTCAGAATGGGCTGGTTATTTGAATATTTTTGTTCATCATGAGGTATTTGGTTCCAATGGAGAACCTGCTGGAGGGAAATCACCAGTTCCAGGCGTACAGAACAATGTAAATGGAAATGGGTTATTGATCAGAGCAGACGTTTTTGGAGGGCCAGGAATAGACTGTAGTTCAGGAACTCCTATTAACAACGCAATCGCATTAAATCTAGGGCGAACTGGTGTACATGAGGTTGGTCATTATCTAGGATTGTTTCATATATTCAATGGGTGCTCTACCCCTACTGGTGATGGCATAGCCGATACACCCCTTCAATCTTCACCAAATCAAGGTGTTCCAAGCTACTTCTTTGCTGATGGATCCTGTTATACTGAAGCTAGCAACAGCTGTGAAGAGAAAGACTACTTTACAAATTTTATGGATTACACAGATGATGAGGTGAACGTAATGTTCACTAAAGGTCAAGAAGCAGTTATGAGGGCAAATGCCTTATCTGTAAATTGGAAAACAGGTACTGATGGTCCAATACCTGATCCAGTTGATGATTCATTATGTGGGCCATGTTTGGGGACAGGAGATAAAATTATAAGTACTAGCCAATTTCTGGAAGAGACAATTATTTCTGGAGATCTCATTGTGAAAAATGGAGCAACATTGACCATTAATATTGACGTTCAATTTTCGCAAAGTTCACAATTGATTATTGAACCTGGAGGCAAAGTTATTGTGGATGGCGCCACTTTATCTAAATGTCCAGATGCTATGTATTGGAAAGGCGTACATGTCCAGAGCACGTGGGCTGTTGGATTTAATCCATATGTTCCAGGTGAAATTGAAATGAAAAATGGTGCAGTGATTCGAGACGCTGAAGTTGGAATAAATACTAAAAACACTTATGAATACAGCAATAATACGATAAAGCATGGCGGAGGAATAGTTACTATGAATAATTCTTTTGTAATAAACTGCACCAGAGGAATAGAATTTTCGGCCTTCGGTTATGGTTTCTGGGGAATTAGTTCTAATGCCGAACAAAGTGAGATCAATGGATCGTCAATAGAGGGATGTAAGTATGGAATATACTCGAATGGCAATATAGGTGCAGAAATACGTGGATCCTATTTTGATAATGATGGCTACGATATTAATGCTTCTAATTCTTCATTCCTTCTTGAGGGCAATACATTTAATGATGGAGTTTTGATGGAGTCTGATTCACCTTTATTGTATGCATCCACTGTCACTAGTAACTACTTCTTTGAATACGATATAGAGATTTTGACTCAGGGAAATTTTGAAAGATTTGATTTTGATAACAATATATTATCAAATGGAAGTGGGCTTATAGTCGAAGGAGATGTAGATTTCATTATCTCCAATAATGACTTTTTAGAATCATTTTATGGTACGATGAATTGGTATACGGGACTATTTCAAACGGATAGTGATATAAGAGATAATTATTTCCGAAATAATCTAGATGGCAATGTCGTAATTGGTTTAAATGATTCGGAATACCTCGCCAATTGTTTCGAGAATTCAGAATCATCAGATATAGTTTTAGATGATAATGCCTCTATAAGATTGACGCAGGGTGATATAGATGATGATCGAGAAGCTGGAAACTGCTTTGTAAACTCTATGGGGATACTTACTCTATCTAATACTACAAAGTTTGATTATTTGATATTAGATGAGTCAAACATTTCCGGTGACTGTAAGCAACCAGGTACAGGAAACTTTGATGTAATTGAGGTTCTCGTAGAAAGATTGTCGGATGACTGTGGATCTAGCTTACCCCCACCGAGTATACCGCCTAATGTAAATAATAACGGGTGTGATTGTGATCCATCAAAAGGTGAGTGCTCAGGTGAAATATCATCTATCAAAGATGATATTCAATTGCTAGAAGATAATAACTCAATGAACTACTGGGTCAAAAAAAGAGAATTAGCAAAACTGAAAAGATGTCTTGATAAACTGATAAAAAAATATGTGAGATATCTGATTCATAATGGAGACTTAGAAGTAGCTATTACTCTTCTTTCTGGCGAGGCTCACCTAAGATATAGATCTATGGCCTATGGACTGATCGTAAATACGCTGGATTATGATAGAGCTCAGATCTATCTGAATAATATGACAGAAAATACGCAAGAAGAAATAGACTTCAAGGCAACACAATATATACATTTGGATTATTTGAAGGATATCGATAATTATAAATTGTCTGTAGGTGACAAGAACAATTTATATACTATGGGAAATGGTAATAATCCAACATCTGGGTATGCTAGGTCATTGTACCATAAGCTAACTGGAGAGAGAATAATCATAGATCATCAATATAGAAGTCGTACACGTAGCGCTAAATCAGGTGTAGGGCTTGAGCAAGAAGAGATATCTATCTTCCCTAATCCAACCGTAGATAGATATATAACAGTAGCGCTAGATACAAAAGAAAGGACTTCTGACTATTCTGTATATTTGTATAATATGATAGGAGAAGTCATCGAAACAAAGACATTAAATACTGGAAATAACCAGATCTACTTAGGTGATAAATCGAGCATCCTATTTATTACGATACTTAAAGATGGTGAAGTCATTAAGACAGAGAAGGTAGTGAGATTATAAAATGAAACTTATAGGTAGCTATCAACAATATGGGGTAGCTACCTTTTTAATATTTATAGTATGAAATTCATAAAAATAATATTTTTCTTCCTTTTCAGTTTTCATCTATCAGCACAAGACTATTTCATCAAAAAGGTAAGTTTTGATGATAGAACAAACACAGGTAGAAATATAGTTCAACATAATCAGCGCATATTTATTCTAGCAAGTCACTTTTGCGATGATTTAGAATGTTCGTCAGTAGCTGAATTGTCCATCAATGGCGATACTTTGTGGGTCACTAAGCTACCTCACATT
>JBLHWH010000348.1:0-4139 GCA_047628935.1 Halioglobus sp.
GTGGTTACGTTATTACCAAATTGTTCGTCAAGTTTCTACAAATCAGTGTATTATGGCGTATTACCACGTTTAGAAACCACATTGGCTAGCATTAAATATTTACCTTGACAGGTTAAAAAAATCAATACCGGAACCATCAAGAGCGGTCATTTTGAAGTCATATACGGTAACTGCAATGGAAAGGAATAATGAGGTAAATAAAATAAGTAAATACATAATACGCGGATATTTTATTTAATGCCAATTAAGAAAATATTACACAAAGAACAAGATAATTTAGACCCCTTGACATTAGTAATATAATGGCCTGAGCCTAACCTAACACATACTAAGGCCTGCCTGCCCAGATGTATATCCATATTAAGTTTGCTGTGGATGAGGTATGTCAAATTTGTAAAGCCTAAGGATTCAGGCAAAAAGCAATTAGCTTGGATTTAAAATCCTATTTTCACAGGCTTTATTTAAAAGTTTTCCTTCAGGTCATATTATACCGAAAGAAGTAAGCGAAGCAAGCATTCGCGGAAATTCCGGCAAACATTTGCTGTATACAATATGATTTAATAGAGCTGTTTTCAACGTGTAATGGTTAGATTGGCTCTTTAGAAATAGTCAAATAAACTGACGTAAAAATTACAATAAAAGTCTTTTGTCTCTAACCTGAATTATTCATGCGTTTAGATTGGTGTGGATATAAGGCGTCAGAAATAGAAGCTGTAGTGCACCAGCGATGTTTTTGTAACGAAGTACACGCAGCGATATAAATGCACATTTTGAAAATATTTATTATCAAAAAATGATTAAAAATAAACTTTCAATTGATTGGGGCACATTTTGTGGGAACTTTCAAAATGTTTATGAATAGTTCAGGCTAAGTATTTTTTTAGAATGATTAAACCTTTCGTTGTGAAATAAGAAGTTCATTATAAATTTGACTCCTCAAGATTAAATTGATCACTTTACAAATCACATTTTTTTAATAAACTAATAATTATTCGGCTCAAACAAAGAATAACTGATCATTTTGAATTGCTAGGTATATGAAGGAGGAAAATAATATAATTATCGTTGGGGCAGGAATATCCGGTCTGGTAGCTGCTATTGAGCTTGAAAAAAAAGGATATTCCACTACTATTCTGGAAGCATCAGATAGGGTTGGTGGTCGTGTAAAAACAGATTATCAGAATGGCTATCAATTCGATCATGGTTTTCAGGTATTGTTAATCGCATATCCAGAACTCAAGAAATACCTGAATCTTGAAGCACTAAAACTGCGCTATTTCATGCCGGGAGCGAGAATTTATAGAGATACGAATATATTTATGTTGGCAGATCCCTTACGCCAGCCTTCTGCCTTGTTCTCTGCCATTTTTTCTCCTGCGGGCAGCTTATGGGATAAATGGAGAATCTGGCGTTTGTCCGTACAGCTAAAGCAAATGACCGTTGAAGAGATATTCGAAGGCCCATCGATTACTACCATGGAATACCTTAAATATTTCGGGTTCAGCGATACGATTATAACAAATTTTTTTCAACCATTTTTTGCTGGGATTTTTCTCGAAAAAGAGTTGGAAACATCCTCCAGGATGTTTCAGTTTATTTTTAAAATGTTTTCTGAAGGATATGCCGCTATTCCCGAAAAGGGAATGCAAGCCATTCCAGATCAACTTTTCTCACAACTTAGAAAGACTAAAATACATTACAACGTCAAGGTAGAGGCCATCAAAGACAAGGTATTATCCACTTCAAAAGACGATTTCAATTTTGACGCAGTTATTTTTGCTACAGATCCGGACAAAATTCTATCAAGGAATTCTCTTCGAAAGATAAATTATAGAAGTACTGTTAATTTATATTTTTCAATTCCATCGCAAAAAGGTGATGGATATATTGGATTAATTCCTACAAATGATTCACTGATTAACAATATATCTATATTAACTGATGTGGCATCAACATACGCCTCTAATGGTCTCTCACTGTTGTCCGTGTCGATTGTCGGATCACCTCAAGTCATGGAAGAGCAGTTGATCCATCAAATAACTGATGAGCTCACTTTGATTTTAAAACTCAATTCAACTGAAATAATATTTTTGAAATCTTACCATATTTCTCAAGCATTGCCAGAAGTGGAAAATCCTGTTATGACCCTTACTAGAAATCAACTGGTAGGAGGTAATGGGATATATTTTGCCGGAGATTATTTGTTGGGTGGATCATTGAATGGAGCCATGGTTTCAGGACGTCAATGCGCTGAATTGCTTGCCGAAGACCTATCAAGCAACTAGGGTTTGGACAGGAAAAAAATATGAAAATCATGATCATAATTAAAGCGCTTTGGCCATTCAATTAGTTACAATGAGAAGACCAACGAACATTTAATCAACCAATGAAAAACTTGCTAGGACTCTTTATTGTCCGATTCTGTATTCTTTCTGGGCATTAATTTATATAACAGCCATCCAAAACCTACCAATAAATGAAGGGCAATTAGGCCAAGTATGATTTTGGTAATTAGGCTCATATCAATTTTATATTAATAAAGATACCTCACCTCTTATTGTCTTTCAAATACCCTTAGGTTTTTGTATTGTGGTAAAGCCATAGATAAATGAAATCATGTCCTACGCTTATCCTTTCTTATTTTAAATAAGCTCAAGTACATTATAATACCATTCATCTATTTATTAATAAATACAATTTTGTTGGTGTTTCGGTAGCCGGCATTGTCTTTATACCAATCCGCATACATTGTCCCGTTGGATTTTCCCCAAGTAACCAAGTGATTGTATGCCTTATCGATTCGTGTTTTCTCAACAGGAAACCTGAAATTATGAATCATATTAATCGCCCAAGGTACATTATGTTGATTTACATATGAATTCCCTTTATCTAAATTGGTATAATCTTCACCCGTTCCAAAAAGGCTATTGTCTGATAGGTCTGTCGGTGGATTATTTTTCAAATGAACTTCTCTACTACGGTCTCCATTCACAAAAATAAAAGGATTGTATGGGGCATTATCTAATGTTTGCGAATCTACAGGTTCTTTAAAATGAACTGTAATATTGATTATGACTGGGTCTATGAATCCGTTCTCAGGTCGGGTATTGACTAGCGAACCAGCATTAAACAAACCTAATATATTATCAAAAGGAATGATCACCGCTTTGGACTGATTTAATTCAAGCCCTTTTGAGTCAGTTGATATGATGTTTTCTGTGAGCTGAGCACCTTCTACCGATTCAATCAACGAAGGCTCTATAGGAAGTTCTATGCCAAACCCATTTTTAAAAGTAGCACCTGCTGCTAAAATTTTCAATTCCATTTCTAGTCTTACTGACTTATTTGCAGAATTCATCACATTAGCAAATCGATAATTCAATACTAAATCATTGAAGTCATAGTCCCCATGAGTGGGCCACATATCTTCAAATGCTAAGGTACCGTATCCGATCTCTGATGGAGTGAAGACATCAAAAGCTGCTTCAGGGTCGTTAGGATGGTCGTCTAATTCATCAATTATGCCGTCTTCATCAGAATCTATTTGTTCAAGATCCTGAGTCGCACATCTCCAAGCGGTAAGGTCATTGATTTTGTGATCATAGGTATTTACGATCCTAAAAGAGCCGTCTTCCTTGTTCATCTCGATAAGATGCGCATTGGCATCACTAGTGCCAACAAAAATTCTGTCTTCTCTATCAATCGCCATGGAGGTCAACTTATATGGAAAGTTCTCTGCACTTATGCGCACGACTGTCGCAGTGTTCCCTTCAAATGAAATGAATTTGTATAAACCGGAAAAGCAGCTTAGGTAAAGGGTGCCATCTGAAGCAAAGTCTAGGTCACCACCACCATTGGCATTGATTATGCCTTTAATAGTATACTGTTGTTTTACCTCATTGGTAGTTGCGTCTACTACAAAAAGATTATTCGTATTCGACATATAAAACTTGCCATCATTAAATGCTAGTCTCGGATAGCTAGCATTGAATGGATTTCCTTGGTGTATTGTGGAAAAAGTTCCGTCGACTACATTGAATGCATATAATGTTTTAGAGGTCAGTAGATAGTCACATATGTAAATATAAGTTTATCTTTATCAAATGGATATTTTTAAAGGACAGAACCTTATAGACTTC
>JBLHWH010000349.1:0-4121 GCA_047628935.1 Halioglobus sp.
GGATATAAGATTCAGGAAATCTTTTGTTATTCTCATGCTACTAATTTATCATTTCTTATCATCTTTTCATACCTTTTCCATTAGAATGGGCGTAGAACCTTAAATATAACGATTCTGCGGATATGGGTTGACGTGAGAAAAATCCGCGTTATCGGTTTTTTTTCTCACGTTTACCTATATCTGCAGTTGTGCTGTCGTCCGACCCTTGGGGAGGAGGATGGCACAACTGCGGCTTGCCGAAGAATCGTTGAGACAGCATGCGACCGCAGGGAGTATGCTGTCTCAACGATTCAGCGATAAGATGAGGAACGACGAAGGAGGTCTTCATTCTTCATCGCATGTTAGTGTCCGTTTCTGAATCGAAGTATAGCTCTTCTGGACTTAATACTTCAATTATACTATTTTTAAAATCTTTCTTGTTTCGAGTGATTATGTAGTTTACACTATTGCATAATTTAGCGCATTCATGTTGAACTGAATCTTCGTAGTCTTTGAACTTTGTAGTCAATCCAGTCAGCAATTCCCTCTTTGTAACATCTTGTACTTCTAGCCTATTGAGTAGTATTTTAAGAATCCTTTTTGCTTGAGTGGATCCAATTTGTTTTTCAATTATATAGTAGGTTGTCAAAATGGAAATTGAGGAAGTGGTTAATCTCCATCTACCATTCTTCGAATCTTTGAAAATTTTTATGGCCCACTTTGAAAATGGTTCTCGATTGGCAGTTATATCAATGAGTATATTCGTGTCAAGAAAAAGATTCATTTTAAAGGTGTTTTTCTGTTAAAATCCGTCTGATTTCCTCCTTTTCATCAAAATCTTGAGGTAGCTTGATTACCCCAATCAATTTCGATAGTTCATTGTCTACATCTTCTAATTCTCTGTCAGTGATCTTCTCCAAATAAGTTTCTATGATATCTGAAAGGCTTCGATTTGATCTGCTAGCAAACTCCTTTGCTTTTTCTATTATTTGCCTGTCTATTGACAATGTTAATTTAGTTTGCATACGTATGTTTCATTCAAATATACGTGCAATTTGTGAGATTGTCAAGTAATCTTCAATTTGCATAACGAGTTGGAATATTTGACCTATCTATATTTTGGTGCAAAATTAAAGTAATCCTAGCTTATATTTTATTGACCAGTCCTTTTCCACCTCTTCGAAGTTCAGTCTTCTAATTGCCATAATGTTCGAGCTAATGGATACTAACGTCCCTTGATAAACGGAGACCAGCCCCGATAGGGCTGGATTACGTTTTATCTAATGTTATCCTCGGTTATTTCCACGGCAGATTAATCATTTCTAACGGCACTAAAATCACCTGTAAACACAAGAGTATCTGGTCTACTAGGATCATCCCATCTATCACGTTCACCTGATAAAATAAGATCATCAGAGGTAACAAGTTTCACACTGAAACTACCATCAACTTTAGTCGAATCTGAATTAATTGATTCTACAATCACCCAATTGCAATTAGATCCGCAACTATCTAACAAGTAAGTTTCTACAGGTGTCGCATCACCATCATAAACTCTAAATTTCAAAGATGCAAAATCAGAAATTCCGATATAAGGTGAAAAGCTCAAGTAACTTGTATCTTTACTTAATAAATCAATATTAGTAAAATGAAATTCTGATTTCGGTTGGCAATTTTCATTAAATTCATTCAATGCAAGTTGTTTCATGTTTCTCACAAATTGAGCACTAGCTGCTTCTGTGTGATTATAACCATCAATAGTTGCATTCCCATATATTTCTTTATCTAAACAAGTGTCACCACTTTTATCACATCCAATAAAGACCAAAGTTCCTATCGTTAGTATTAATGTTTTTACTATGTTCATAATTTAATGAATGATTTAGTCTTTAAATCTTGTCCTCCGTTAATATTTAACATATAATAACCACCTGTAAGATTTGAAATATCGTACTTAGCTTTATTATTCCCTAATATTACTTGATCTAAAGTAAATTTTGATACAATGAGACCTTCAATATTACGAATAGTTATCATTCTTGATTTAGTATCCTCAGAGTTAAAGCCTATATTAATTATATCAGCAGTTGGGTTTGGAAAAACACTTATCTCTTGAACCTTACCTTCGCCATTCCTCCGTGTTGACGGAGTATCTTCTCCAATCACCTTAGGATCACACAATACTTTATCATCATTTCTAACCCAAAACCAAGCAGTATCTGTTTCTCCATCAGAGCATGTTACAGTAACACGAAATGTCAAATTGTTTTGTTGTGGAATATTTCCTGTCCAACATAAATTATTCACGTTCAACACTTGATAAAAATCAAATCCATTAACACTATATTCCCAAACAATATTTTCAACATCATCACAGGAAGTAACATCTACACACCATGTATAAGGACCATCCGCTGGCGTACCATAAGTTAGTCCCGAAATAGTAACATTCATTGGCGGTGTAAATGTTTTGTATGCAGATATATTACAGCCTTCCGCAGTAATTTGATCTTCATTATCTCTAGAATCAACTACACCAGTTTTTTTACCCTTAAATTTCACATCCGGATTAGAAAAATGCATAATTCTTGATCCATCATCTAACCTATTCATCACTGTTCCTCGAGTTGGTCTAAATGGCCAACAACATCCTTGACTAAAATTATGACCTTGTGCATCAAATACAAAGGCAGGAGCTGTTCTATTATCATTATTATGCTTACATCCAAAATCATGTGCTAACTCATGAGAAAATGTAAATCTACCTCCAGCTCCATCAATTTCAACAACTGCATAAGCGAAACTAGGGTCACCCCAATTCATAAGAAAAGAAACTCCAAATATTTGACTTCCTACAAAAAAAAAATCACCATCTGTCAAAAGCACAACCATATCCGCTTCAAATTGATTTCTTAGTTGATTAGCATTATCGTTAGTTTGCAGAGCATCTCTTGTTGCTGTAATATCTACCAGTCCGTTTGCACCACCATTTGACTCATTAAATCCTACTAGTTCCCTTACGCCAGCTAATGTAAAAGTAACGTCAGCTTCACTATTACATATAGATTGATTCGTCTGTTCTATAAATAGATTAGCACTATTAAATGGATTCCCAATTTGGTTTGCAGCATCCGTAAACAATACCAATACTCTTACATCACACCCTCCGCCACTTCTTGTGGTAGAGTTCAATTTATTACTTGATGATTTAACTTTGGGCGTATGATCAGTCACACATTCCGATTCAGTATAGATACTTTGATCAATTTTAAACAATACATTTCTATTGTTTCCAAGATCTTGAAGATCATAAATTTCATCTTCAAGATTAATTTGGCCATAAACATTTCCATCTTTGGCTATGATATGGACGTAACCCATTCTCTGAATATCACAAGGGCCTAGATCTCCGTAAAATTCATAATCAGTTGGGCTCGTATATTTTGACCTTTTAGTTACAAATTTTTCTGGATTTACCTTGTCCGGTAAGTTGACCATTATCTCACCATTGTTCTGCACATCAATTAAGTTGTTAACCTTAACAAAATGATGTGACAGATAAATTGGGTTATTAATCATCCTATCTACTTTCTGAGATTGCTCTTGAGAAAAACTTATTTCTCCTCTACTGGTATACTCAAAAAGTGCATTTTTAGAGTCCTGAGCCGAGATAAAAGCTTGAGCACTTAACATAAACACAATAAGTGTTTTTAAAAATAATTTAAATTTCATTGTAATTAATTATAAAATAAATCGCACCAACATTTCCAATAGTTTGAGGCTGTCAGCACTTGTCAAAACGACAAGATAAAATGATTTCATATCATTTCACTCTCCCGCTATTCACGATTTGATTATTTCTGATTTCAGTACTTGGTTTGTGCATGTATAGGTCTACTTCTATGGCCATCTTGAAGCATACTAGTGATCTTAGCACTTTAGCTGTCCAGCTTTCGGTTGTACTTTTGTTTCATTTTTCATCAGCAAGATCTACTTTTAGACCTTTAATCGAGGATAACGGTTCTGCGATACGTGGCGGATTTGGCGTTAGCCAATCTGACATCGTCATCGCTTGTTAGCTTACGTTTCTACTTGTTCTAGTATCAAATCTATTTTATCCTTTAGAATAGTCAAAATAGATT
>JBLHWH010000350.1:0-4117 GCA_047628935.1 Halioglobus sp.
AGATGTTTTTGCATAAAAACGCCTTATCACAAAAAAGATCCGATTTCCGACCTTTAGGTTGGAAAAATTTTGGCGAATGCTCCATCCGCTTGCGGTGGGGTAGTCAAAATTTAGGATCTTTTTTACTGTTTGAGAATTTATTATTCTAATTTTTATATATACAATACAAATTAAATGTCTGACAAGACAATGTTTGTTTCAAATGAATATCTAATTTTTCATTTCTTGATAAATCCACAAAATTGGAATTCTTGGGTAGTATCAAATGGGGTAGTGTGAATGTGTTTGAAACTCTGGGTCAGTTCGAATGTAGGGCTAAATGTTTCTTGCAATTCTTCATCTGAATATTGACGAATTTCAAGACCACTGCATTTTAATGGTCCATTTTTGGAGAAAGTGCCCAATAGAAAATTACCTCTTGGTGAGAGGTATTTACCTACTCTTTCCACATAAGATAAAATGTCTTCTTCTTTAGTCAGGAAATGGAAAACTGCACGATCATACCAAAAGTCATAAGTATTATCAGTGGAGAACGTTGTAATGTCAGCAATTATCCAAGTGACCATAGAAGCTCTGTTTCCTAATCTAGCTTTTGATTTTGCTAATGCAGCTTCAGAGATGTCAAGAACAGTGATATTTACATAACCTAAATCGAGTAAGGCATCAACAAACTTTCCAGTGCCACCACCAACATCAATAATATTAGCTGTTAAAGGGAGATCTAAAGAGGTAATGTAATCAATAGCTATGCGCGGATAGGGTTCCGTCCAACTGACTTGATCGTCATTTTTGGAGGTGTATATATTTTGCCAGTGATCTACATTCATTATACAATGAAATTAAAATTAACGGGTAATTAAAAGAAAACGCTCGATATCTGAAATTATCACTGCAATCTCTAATTAGTAGATTATTTGAGTGATGTAGGACAAACAAAATCAGAAGTTTTGATATCCACTTTTTTAATTGAATCGAATCCACCAGTAACATCTACCATGTTATGAATACCTCTAGATTTTAGGATAGAACTAGCAATTACTGATCTATATCCACCTGCACAGTGTATGAAAAATTCTCCATCCTGCGGAAGTTGAGCTAAGTGATTATTGATTTCAGATAATGGAAAGTTCTCAGATAACTTTACATGCTCAGATAGATATTCCGATTTTTTTCTAACGTCTATTATATTACTTTCAGGGTGCTCATCAATAATTGATTTAAATTCAGATGTAGGAATAGATTTGATGCTATCTGTTTCTTTTCCGTCTGCAATCCAAGCATCTATGTTTCCATCTAGATAGCCGATCACATTATCAAAACCAACTCTTGCTAACCTTGTTATCGCTTCTTTCAATCTATCTTTTGACACGACCAAAAGTATCTCTTGGTTGATATCCTTGATGAGGCCTCCTACCCAAGGAGCAAAGTCGCCGTCTAAGCCTATGAAAATAGATCTAGGTACGTGAGCCTTTACGAATTCTGTTTCATGACGCACATCTAAAACGACAGCACCAGTTTCATTGGCTGCTACTTCGAATTCTCTAGGACTGAGGGCATGTTGTCCTTTGGCCAAAACCTTGTCTATGGATTGATAGCCTTCTTTATTCAATTTTACATTTAAAGGGAAGTAGGCTGGTGGAGGCAGCAGCCCATCTGTTACTTCTTTGATAAACTCCTCTTTAGTCATGTCGGCTCTCAGAGCGTAATTCATGCTTTTTTGATTGCCTAAGGTGTCAACTGTTTCTTTCATCATATTCTTTCCGCAGGCAGAACCTGCACCATGTGCTGGATAAACGATTACATCATCCGCTAGAGGCATTATCTTAGTTCTTAAACTATCAAACAGAAATCCTGCTAAGTCTTCCAAAGTTAATGAGCCCATTTTTTGAGCGAGATCTGGTCTACCCACATCCCCCAAGAATAGTGTGTCACCAGAGAAAATTGCATGGTCTGCACCATTTTCATCTTTCAATAGGTAAGTTGTACTTTCCATAGTATGCCCTGGAGTATGAAGTGCGGTAATCGTGATATTTCCCAATTTGAATATTTGACCATCTGTAGCAATAGTGGATTTGAAACTAGTACTCGCATTTGGACCATAAATGATGTCCGCGCCAGTCTTCTCAGCTAGGGTAACGTGCCCACTTACAAAGTCTGCATGAAAATGAGTTTCGAAGATATATTTAATTTTAGCATTAGCTTTTGTAGCTCTATCTATGTAGGATTGAACTTCCCTAAGCGGATCAATAATAGCGACTTCACCATTACTTTCGATATAGTAAGCACCCTGGGCTAAACATCCTGTATATATTTGTTCTATTTTCATGATATGTTGTATTGTGTTTTATTTTTCAAATTTAAGGCACTTATATCATAACCAAAGTAACCTTTGTTACACTATAGCTTGAAGTAGGTTAAAGAAACATTTCTTTAATTATAATATAAAGTCCCATTAATAATACAAACCAGCCAAAAGCCTTTTTGAGTGGTTTTTCATTTATAAATTTATTGAGGTAGATTCCAATGAATATTCCTATAATAGATATTCCCGTAAAGGTCAATAAGAATGGCCAATCAATTTCCAAATTCTGTACATCTCCGATAAATCCAATTAAGGACTTGGCAGCTATGATGAGTAGTGATGTGGCAACGGCACGCTTCATTGGTAGATTCGCAAATAGGACTAGGGCGGGTATAATTAAGAAGCCTCCTCCTGCTCCGACGATTCCAGTAAGGACCCCGACGACGACACCTTCAATAATAATCAGTGGAATGTTAAGTGAGACTGTCTTTTTTTCTTGATGCTCAGATTTCCTTCCTTTGATCATTGAAATCGATGCAAGAAGCATGATGATAGCGAAGAATAACATGATGCCCAGATCCTTGGTGAGTATGAAATCACCGATTGTGAATATTTCATCAGGAATAGCTGGAACCAAAAATCGACGAGTAAGGTAAACCGCAATAAATGCAGGAATAGCAAAAATCACAGCAACTTTTACATCTACCATTCCTTTCGAGAGGTTCCGAAAACTGCCAACCAAAGATGTTGCGCCCACTACAAATAGAGAATATGCTGTAGCCGTAACAGGATTAAGAGAAAGTAAATAAACCAAAATTGGCACAGTCAAGATTGATCCGCCGCCACCAAGTAAACCTAGCGTAATACCAACTATTAATGCTCCTGTATACCCAAATATTAGTTCCATATATTTTAAGAAATTAATGATCAGAATTAGAATATCTTAGTTTTGACATCCTGATTGATCTATATATTGTATTCAAATAAATAGTTACTTTACATTTTCGAAAGCAAGCACAACAACTTTATTTCTGTGCTGTCTGATGACACCACTTTTTTCAAGTTTTTTCATAAGCCGAGAGACGACTACTCTAGATGAATGAAGATCATTTGCAATGTCCTGATGTGTTAAATGAAGAGTAGCACTCTTTGCTATCCATGCTTTGTCATTAATGTACTTTGTTAAGCGCTCTTCCATACTATTGAAGACAATATTATCAATTGCCGATACCATTTCATTCAGTCGAACATTATAACTATCCAAAACGTAATTTCTCCATGATTTATACTTTATCATCCACTCCTCCATCTTCTCGACTGGGACAAAAAGTAATTCGGCATCTGTTTCTGTAATAGCTCTTATTGTAGATTTTGCTTTTTTAGTACAACAATTAAGTGTTACAGCACAAGTATCTCCTAACTCTAAATAATACAGTAGAAGTTCATCACCGTCCTTATCTTCTGTCATGACCTTTATGGATCCTGAGATAACCAGAGGCATATGTGATATAACCATTCCTATATCAATTATCTCATCATCAGGTTTATATACTCTTAAGTTACCATATTTACACATTTCATTAATCAGTTCTGGCTCGAACAAGAACTCGAATCTCTGATGCAATTTATCATAACATTTGATATCAAAAGGTCTGAAATCCATTTATTGTTAATAAGTTTATTAAAAATATAGGGCTACCCATTTAAGCCACAAATAGTTGAATGTCAGCACTATAATTAGTATCTTGTAGCGTAAATAATATGCTATGAAAATACTAAAGGAGCTAGATAGAGATACATTTAAATCACGTTTTG
>JBLHWH010000351.1:0-4105 GCA_047628935.1 Halioglobus sp.
TTTGAATTGCAAATATATAAATAACTGTAAACTATAACTTTGCAGTTATTTATTATTTGCTCTCTTTCAATACTTTATACATTCACTCTGAATCGCTGTGGTTTGTTTAGTAAGTTTAATGGCTTCATTAACATCTGCTCAGGCAAAGTATGATTATAACTGGGTCTTCATGAAAACAATAATTAGTTTTCATGGAGACACAGTAAAAGTATTAGATTACAACAACCCAAATACCTTAGGTTCTTCTAGTGTTACAATTAATAACCATAAAGGTGATTTTTTGGGGTATACTAATGGATGTAGGATATATAATCCTGAATTAACAATCCTAGAAGGAACTGATAGTCTTAATTATAGTAACCCTAGTTTTGTCTATGATGATTTTTGTATTTCAGAATTTCATCTAGGTTATCAATCTGGGAGACAAGGTCTAATGGTTTTACCATCAGATTCAAGTTTATTTCTATTACATGAAATTGTAGATTTAAACTTAGAAGGTGATTTTTTTGGTTTTGCAGAGAATATTTTTTTTTCAGAATTGTCGGTTGAGGATAATTTGTTAGAGTTAGTATCATTACAAAATCCTATATTAGAAGAAGGTATTATTGGTATTGGCGCAATGTCTGCTGTGAAAACCGCTGATAATATAGGATGGTGGATCATTAAAAATGATCTGCATTCTAATTGTTACTATAGTATATTGTTTGATGGAATTAATTTTGGCGAACAACAATTTAAATGTATTGGAGGAGAGAATACGACTAGTGGCAATGGTGGTGTTGCAGCAGTGTTTTCACCACATGGAGACATATACGCTCGTTTTAGTCCTAGTGCCGGACTTTTTCTTTTCGACTTTGATCGAGAAACAGGTAAATTATCTAACTATAAATTTATAGATATTCCACAAACAGGTTTATCTGGCGGTCTATCTTTTTCTCCATCAGGTCAGTTTTTATATGTATCTGACCCTCTTTTTATAAGGCAGTATGATATCTGGTCAGCTGATGTAGCTGCTTCGGAAGTCATCGTAGCCGAGTATGATGGCTTCATAGGTAATAGCTTGGGGCAAGGGACAACCTTCGCCCAAATGCAGCTTGCACCTGATTGTAGGATTTATATTAATACATTGCCAAATCTATCCTATATGCATATCATCATGCGTCCAGATGAAAAAGGGGACGCGTGTAATGTAAAACAACATAGCATAGATTTACCGTTTCCAAATTCACGAAACTTACCTTATTTTCCTAATTATCGTTTAGACACAGGCGAGCCTTTATGTGATTCCACTAAAGTAATCGTGCTCAATGGGACAATGCCGCCTGTAGCCACGGTAGATTTGCAAGGAGAAGTGAAAGTATTTCCTAATCCTGCTAGTCACTTTATCAATGTGTTGTTGGATAAGAAAGGTAAGTATACGATGTCTATTATGGATATGGCAGGACTTCAGGTATTAGCCGTAGAAACAGATCAAGCGGAAGTTACGATTGATGTAAGGGGGCTTAGTGCTGGGATATATGTGTTGCAAGTGCTGGATAGTAATACTGGCAAGAGGATGGTAAAGAAGGTGATGGTGAAGTAAAATTACTCCTCCACAAAACTATAAACTCCCTTCACAGGATAATGGTCAGAATAGCTTTCTTTCAATACTTCAAAAGATTCTACTACAAATCCGTTGTCTGCAAAAATATAGTCGATCCGTAACATAGGAATTCTACCAGCATAGGTAGTGCCTATCCCAGCACCGGCAGCTACAAAAGAATCTTGGAAGTCACCACAAAGCCTACTATAGGTATATGAAGTTGGTGGGTCATTCACATCTGCTGCTATAATTGTTTTGTGGGCACATTTAGCGGCATGATCCGCTATCATCTGTGCTTGTTTAGCACGTTTTCTGCTAGATTGGCTGTATTTGCTTAAGATTCCTCGGATTCCATTCCATGTTTTCTTTTCTTGAAGATTGGCATTGTCGAGGACAACTACTGCATCTTTTGAGACCCTATTTGATTGGAGATGGGCAGTATATATTCTTACTTTACCAGATTGTGTTTTGATGTCAGCCCATATACATGAGTTGGTCGATGTGCCGAAGTCGATTTCGCCATTGCTAATTATAGGGTATCTAGAAATGATAAATGTCGCCCTCCTAGGCATCTCATGTACATGGTAATCTGGTAACAACTTCTTTAATATATCCTTAGAAAACTTTGATGACTCTTGAAGACAAAATACATCTACATCCTTTTGACTTGCAAAGAAAGATGACACTTCTTGTCTTTTATTTTTTACATCCTTTTTTGTTCCATTTTGTACAGAATAGAAAAAGTTGGCATTGTAAGTCATTACAGTAAGATCACCAGGTTCTTCACTTAGGGCACTGAAATTGACAAATCCTTGCAAGTGGGACCAACCCATAAATATAGTAATCAAAGAAGCAAATAGATATTTGAATTCTACAATCATCCAAAATAGCACCATAGCAATATTGGCAAACAATAGAACAGGATAAAAAAGGCCAAACATAGAGAAAATCCAATAGTCATTAGGATCAAAATATGGGCTCAAGTAAGCAAGTAGCAAGCCGATGATGAGCACAATATTGAGTGCAAGTATGGATTTTTTAATGAATTTCAAATATTATTTTTTACTTGCTTTGTAGAGGATATCTTTTTCTGCATCACTTAAGCTTTCATATCCTTTTTGTTTGATCTTATCTAGGATTTGATCGACTTGAACTTGATTGTTATTGTTGGTGTCAGCTCTCCGCTCAGCCATGTTTTTGATCTTATCAGATTTGAATTTGACTTTCAAAGGTGATTTTTTCTTTCTCGGTTTCCGGTCTCTGTCAAATAGTCCAAATATCTTATCTGTGATGTTATTGACCTTATTGCCTAGATCATTTCCTTGACTCATTTGGGCCATGTAGAACCAACCCATTAGCATCCCAAATATATGAGCGATATGACCGCCAGTATTATCCTTATTTCCGATACCTATTAAATCCATGAAAATGATAAATAGAATGATAAATTTGATCTTGACGATACCTAAGAACAAGAGCCGGATCTCATGATCTGGATTTATAATCCCGGCCACAATAACAAGAGCCATTACTGCTGCAGATGCACCGATTGCATATGAACCAATATATTGGGGTACTATCTGGTAAGAAAGTAACACACCCACTCCACCAGCAATGCCACCAAGTAGATAAATAGGCAACATATGTCTATCACCAATAAGGTCTCCCACGATCCGCCCAAACCAGTAAAATATTAGCATGTTCCATATGATATGCCAAAATCCAGAGTGCACAAACATATGCGTAAACATAGTCCACGGCTTAAACAAGAAATCCATTCCAGAAGATGGAAGTGCTATCCAATGGATGAGTGTACCATTGTAAAATGTGGGCGCAAAGGCCTTGATAAGCGCAGTCACCATAAATATCCCAATATTGATAATAATCAATCGGGTGAGCATGTTCCCTGATCGGAACTCATGCTTTATATCGTCTATTATAGAATCAAACATATTAACGCAAATTAGCCATTTTCCAATAATGAATCATTAAAAATCCAGTTAATGCTCCGCCGAGATGGGCAAAATGAGCAATTCCTGGTTCTAATTGCCCAACCCCACTTACAACACCATACCCTACCATCAAAACTCCCAAAATCGCTGCAGGGATTGGAATTGGAATAGGGAAAACCATCAATTTTCGTTTCGGGAACATGGTGACAAAAGCAATCACAACTCCATACACTGCGCCTGAAGCACCAAGTGATCGACCGTTTACTACATTTGCTAGTTCCTTAATTGCAGGCCTTTGACTTTCTTCAAATACCGAGTATGAAGAGAGTCCTTCTATTATTTGATTAACTGATACTACATCAACTTTATAGACCAATCTGTAAAATTCTACATAATCTATAGCGATGTGAGCGAATGTGCCTATTAATCCAGCAAGGATATATAGAATCATAAATCGCTTTCCTCCAAGTGATTGCTCTACAGTTGGCCCTAAGAAAAATAAGGATATCATATTAAAAAACAAGTGACTGATATCAGCATGCATAAACATCGAAGTCACTATCTGAAACGG
>JBLHWH010000352.1:0-4096 GCA_047628935.1 Halioglobus sp.
AGGCCGCTCATGTTCGAAAGAGTAGATTTTCTTATGACGCTGAATCGAATGAATACATATGTCCAAATAATGAACGTTTATCATATCAAGCCACCTACAAAAGAAGGAAGGGAGGCAAGAATGTAGGGCAGTTTGATAGATATAATATCAAATACACTGTGTGTATAAATTGTCCATACTTCAAAGAATGTGTAACGCCAAGTCAGCAAAAGAGTAGTCAAGGAAGAACAATAGACCGTTGTGTATATGAACCATCACGAGAAAGGAATAATGAACAGATAGCCACAAGGCGATCAGAATATAAAAAGAGACAAGCCATAGTAGAACATCCCTTTGGAACAATCAAAAGACAATTATTCATCTGGCTTGCATTAGCAAACAGTGAAACGGGTATGTACTACACAATGATGAAAACGAAACCTAAAGTAGAAACAGAAATCTCAATCATCTTTCTCTGTTATAACCTTAGGAGAGTTATGTCCATACTAGGGCAAGAAGGGCTTAAAAAGGCCTTCTTTGCCTTCAATAAGCGGTTTTTAAGCATGATAAGCACCATAGATGCGCTCATCCGTAATTTTGCATTTCAAATATATAACACTCCACAAAAATTGAAGTATTTTTGAGAATTAGAAAAGTCTGTTTTTTCACAGACTGACGTCTCAGTGATATGGAGCGGACGCAGCTATAGCAAGTCTGATCTCATATCACATGTTAGTCACAGCATCCTTTTACCTTACTTCAATTGATTCAACCGTATTTAATATTCGTAAATTACTACCCTCCAATTTCAATCTATCGTCCGAAATATTTATCAATTCATTTAGCTCGTATATATTTTGGTATTTATAACCATGTAAATTTATATAAGTCGGAATATTTAATGCCAACATAATAGAATCTTTTTGCATTGCTAAAGATAGTTTTCCAATCTGATCTGGAGTAAATGTTTTACTAGCAAATAAAATTGAATCACCGTCGAAATTATTATTACAATATATAATAATTCTAGTTTTAATATCTGGAATTAAATTCCTCAAATTGGATTGTGTAAATTCAGTAAATGGTAAATTAATAGCGCCTTTAAGATGCTTTTGCTGGTACTTATTTTTAGATCTTGTATCAAGCAATATAACATTCTCCTTCTTCTGCAAATCAATTAATTGATCATAATTTATTAGTCTTAATTTTCTTATCGGCTTAACTTCTTTAACAATATTTTCATAGTCTGAATAACTAACATAAGCCTTCGGATAATTTATTTGGTTTTGACTTTTTTCTTCAGTACACCCCGCTAAAAAAATTGAAATTAAAGCAACAAAAGTAATATGAACAATCTGTTTTACCTCTTCATTACAATTCATATATCTTCTTTGTACTTTTTAGCAATTTGTTGTGACTAACGTTAAGTACATGCGGCGTGCTGACAACGGAAGCATGATCGTCATGTATATTGTGTGTGCCCAGCATGGGCAGCTATCTTGCAAGATAGCTATATATTCTAGAGGGTGCAAGTCCCTTGCACGCGAGTTTGACGACTCGAAGTGCTGTCTGTAGTTTGGATGGGATTTATTAGTGATCGAAATAAATATTTCGATTTGAGTAAGCTGCAAGGGCGTTTGGGGTGACCCATAGTCTGAAGGAAGCAGGACTACAAAAGTCGGTTCTAACGAATAGTTGAATTTATAAAAGGTATGAGATACCTTTTATGAAGAGTTGATACAGAGGCTAATAGAGTCGGGTGAGCAAGCACATCTTTGTAAAGCCCAGCACAAGATTTTTCAATTCTTTACACTGGGTAAGTGCTTTGCAAAGCAAACACAAACCCAAAGAACACCAAAAAGCTCTATTGGTAGATCAAGTAGATATCGACGGAAAGAATAATGCTCTTACCTGGATGAACGCAATGAACCTGGAAGGTGGATGTCCAGTGGACATCCGATGAAGAGAACCGCTAGCGGGCGTGTAGAAGAAAATGAGTGAGGATTGCTAAGCCTAGCCCGAGAATTAATAATTCTCTACACTAGGTTCGTGTTTGCTTTACAACAAGCCACTCACTCGATGGTCTCACAACTTGGGAAGGACTGAACGAAGATCCGTCTTGAAATTCGATATGGAATACATTAGTATAGCCATATCTTAAACTATAGACTACTCTTTAGTGGTGTAAAGAGCACTTGGGATTATGGGACTTCGAACCGCCGTATACGAGACCCGTATGTACCGTGGTGTGAGAAGCGCACCACATCAGCTATCGCTGGTGTGGCCGTCTACTCGGTTACTTTCCGCCTTTCCTCTTCAGTACAAACTTAGCATATCCTCCAGACAAATAAACATGATTCCACCAATAGGCAGAAAGATTCTTCCAAAGCATCTTCTTTCTGAGCTTATAGGTGTTGTAATGTTTCATAATTCTAAGATATAAATTCATGCTACTTTGAAATGTCAATTGTTCCTCCTTTGTAGGTTTGCGGTTTCTTACAATTGCATTCTGCTTTTGAATCGCTTGATAAAAATTACTCTTGGTTCTTTTCCCAATGTAGATACGACCAGGTTTTATCATTGTGCCTAAGAAAGGGACACCCTTGCTATAATGTTGCAAGTAAATCTTCTTAGGATGCAGGATCAAATGATGTTCATTATCTAGAAAATTGCCTAATGTGCTTATAAGCTCTTTAAGGTATGATTTATCCTCTTGTACAATGACAAAATCATCAACATATCTGCCATAGTATCTGATGCCTATATCATGTTTTACTGAGTGTCGAATTTGTCCATGTGAAAATTGGCGAATACCTGACTGGTGAGATTTCCTATGGGTAGACCACATCCAATAGGACTATAAAATAGACTTTTATTTTTTTTGGTAAGCCATCCCAATCAGACTTCCTACCCTTTATTATGCAATTTGTGGCAGGATTACTCATTACTACTTTCTTGATCAACGAGAATAAAAACTCCCTGTCAGTGAAACTATATTTTTTATCAAGAAATGGCTTTAGCATTTCGATTAACAAATCCTTGTTAATATTTAGTAAAAACCCTTGAATGTCAAGTTTCAGATGGTAACAATCCCGAGTATATGCTGCCGAGCATTCTTTAATGCATTCATCGATACGCCTTACATACTTGCAATTATTGATGTAAGCGCATCTAAAATTAAAATTCGACCGCTAATGCGGTATGAATAAATAGTCAAATTGTCAATCCATGAGACAACGTACCGAAAAACCACTACCCTCATCGCCGTAGTCATAGTCTACATAGTCATCGTTATAGATCAGACGGCGATACCAGACACCCTCACCCGTTGTATTGAACTCTGTAGAACTCCACCAGATGCCGTAGATGCCAATCTCGAGGAATGGACCGCCGATACCGGGCCAACGGTAGCCGCCCGGAAGCCCTGTAAAGCCACTTGCATTTGTCGCTCCATTATTTGGTGAAGCCCAGTGGGCCAAACCTGCTTCTTTCATTTTGCCGCCCGCAACTGATGGGCCTAACAAATATGTTGTTAACGTTGTCCATTCAGCATCTGTGGGAACATGCCATCCTTCAGGACATAAATTACTGTCTATATTTGACACAGCATAGTAATTATATAAGGCCCCATAGGGAACTGAATATTCTTCTGGATCATTATTATAATAACAATAACCAGGTGTCATAAGATTACCCCAGTCTGTTCCATCAGTCACCAAACCTATGTCCGTTCCGTCATTGTATTTTGTCGTACGTAAATTCTCCGCCATCCATACCTGCCCTCCATTTTCATATCCTATCTTTATAATGTTATATACATTTCCCTCTACATCTTGAATTTTATTACCCCATGCTATTTCCAATTCAAGTATAAGTGAATCTACATATGCCTTCGTAGTAGCATCCTGAGCATTAATTGGATTAGCTACATTCTTAATAAGTCCTGAACTTACGTCTAGTGAGTCCGCTTTTATTCCCCCTTCTACTTCTAGCTTCTCACTTGGATTATCAGTGCCTATTCCCACATTTTGACTTAATATTAAATCTGGGCATAGAATTATAAATAAAATAAAAAGATACTTTCTCATGAAATGAAGTTTGATATTAATAAATTTTA
>JBLHWH010000353.1:0-4067 GCA_047628935.1 Halioglobus sp.
ACTTTGTAACATATTAAATCTTGTGCAAATGTTGAGTTGCCAAAACTTAAAAATAATAGTATGTATAATGTTCTTTTCATTCTCTGCTAAAAGGTTCCATCTTCTTGTACTGGTCCAATTTGATAATCTCCGCTTTCTGTCATTCGGTTTGCTTCAAAGGAATATTCTCCGGTTGATGTGTTTGATTTTAATGTGCCAATTAGATTTCCTTTAGTATTAACAAAACCTACAGAAGTGATATCTCCTGTAATTTCAATGGTACTTTCATCAATACTATACCCAAAGACGCTTGTTTGTTCTCTTGTAGTAGCAGTACACTGTTTGTTTTTAAGTTTAATGTCTTTTTCGTTTGCAGCCTGCCTACTATCGATAAACTTACTTTCAAAATTTTCCTCTTTTAGTTTCTGTTCAGCAAAAAAGTGATACAAAGAGTATAGTTGATTAAATGGATTTGAGCCGTCTTCTTTATATGAAGGTGTTTCCTGCATATTGGCTTCAAAGATAGTCTTGTCAAAATAATCCTCTTGTGAACTGTAACCCCTTTGGTTCGTTTTACCTGAGAAAATGGTATACCTTTCATCATTCAACATCATATTGTTAAGCAATTCAAATGTGGCAAGTTCCTCTTTAGATAAATCATCTTTAGTTACACCTTCTGCTAGTTCAATTTTAATATATCCTTTCAGTTCATTTGCTACAGATGCGATAACCTTCCCATTAAATGCAGAATTGATAGTTCTAAGAACAGGCTGACGATCGTCTTTTTCGTCTCCTTTTGTCCCAACAATTACCTTTTTACCATCTTCATCTATAAAAACAAGGGGAGAATTTAAAGCAAAAGAATAGTCAGACATTTCAGGATATAACTTCCATAACGGGTCAGTACTCATCCATCTACCCAACCTACTATCATATATTCTCGCTCCGAAGTCATAGCTATTACCGCTCCCTGACACCTCATTGTCTTGCTCCTTGCCATTAAACCCGAACCTGTAGCTGTTGCTAGTAAAGGTTTCAGAGCGTTCAGAGATTTGCATCCCAAAGGTAGGGTGCGATAAGTGGCTGTTACGATAACTATTTTTGTGGTATGTCTGGGAGCTTATCAACTGACCAAATATAGGAATTTGTTTTGGTATAGCTATAGGCTTATGTAGACTCCTTAATAGAGAAGCTATCTTCAAGATGAATGCATTTGTAGTATGTCTGCTTAACGTCTTATGGTCATCTCTGCAAACAGGCATAAAAAAAGTACAAAAACAAGGGCAGACGAGGTATGAGTCTGTTTATATACCCTTTCTTTTATGCTTTTTCTTAGCTAAACGAGGACGGGAGGAATGCCTTATTTCCTGGTTCTTCTGTAGCTCAGGACTTTGTGCGGTGGTTACGAGTCCTCAACGTCCCTAAAAAGGAGACGTTGACGGAGTTGAAAATATGTCAATGAACATAACTATCACACTAAACCTACACTCTAATAACCGATTTGCACTTGATTATCAGTCACTTACATCTATCAGATTACAGCATCCACTCTTTTACCACACTACCGACTTTTTTCGATGCCTTTAAATTGGGCTCGGTAGGTATTGTCAACAACGTCCTTTGCAGGAGTCATTGATGGAGTTGAAGATTAATTTACCAAAACCTATTGTTCTTTCTCACACAAATCTCAATTTGGTCGTTACTAATTTGAGTATTAGACATCAAGTTTCTCATTATGAGTCTAGATTCTTTTATCTTCAGGTGTTCCTTTCCTTCTACGAACAAGGAGTATTCGCCTGGTTCTTGAATAGAAAAATGACCAAACTTAATGGCTTTATCAAAGCCAATAAACGTTCTAACTTTATGCCGACTTTCGACAATTGAAACCTCTTCTTCACCTATAGCCTGTTCTAGGTAGAACTTGAATCCCGAGTTCACTTGAATCCCAAGTCCACCTATAATGTAAATATTGTAACGACCGGTTTTTAAATTACCCAAACCGTAACCATCTTCTAATTCCTTTAGTATCATATGTTCTATAATTTATTAAAATTCCCAACTATCCCACCATGCCTCAACTTTGGTCAAATCGATTTCTATGCCAACCGCCAACTTCTCGCCCACTCCAAATCCTATGTGCTCCATACCCTTAGCCTTATAAACTCTAGTTTTATCATTACCTGTTACATACACTTCTGCTCCTGCATGAGCCGAATACTTCTTTCCTTTTGAAATTACTGGACGTTTAATGTGACTTGCTATTTTCAAAATCCTATTGATTACGGTAACTGGGTGTATATTCAGAATCCTTGATATACTTCTTATTCCACTACCTTCGACTAACTGCTTTTTTATTCTTTCGCTCATAGTGGGTTCACAAGCATTATATGAATAATTGTTTATAAAGGTTCTTGCACATCCTCTGCATTTGAAGCGTTGTTTGCCTTCTTTGGTTTTACCGTTTTTTACTTGATTGAGTCCATCAACATTTTTGATACACCTATGACCAGTTTCTACCATTTGGAGGGGTTTTAAAGCCATAAAAATACGAAAGATGATATAACTATCACCTTTCTTTTGATCTACAACCTTTATATTTTCATTGATTATCAATATTTTATGTCTTTCAATTTACCAAATCCACATATTTGATACACTACCTCATCTATATCCTCCTTTGGTACACTACCCACTACCCCCCAGAACTTAGTATCGTGCCTACCATAAACTAATTGCTAATAAAAGTAATAAATAGACAATGTAAATTATTGCAGTCCATATTAACCAGAAATTTCGTTGCTTAATACTTAAAAAGAGAGGAATTGTTTCTTGTGAGCTTGATGCAATTTTTACTATTGATGGACTCATCGAAATGTGCATTGGAGAGTAAAACCACAACTTCATGTGATTGGGTATTTTGCTATTAAATATACTGTAATAAGAATGCTTCTGTGAAATAGATAGTTTCGGATATAGGTGATTTAAAAGTTGTAGCTTTAATCTTATTAAACTAACTACCAAGAATAGTAAGACTATAAGTATTAAAAAAAACAATGATAGTCCGAAATAAAAAACAAATTTTTCCATATTTTTTTATTCAGCTTGATTTATTATAAATATCCATGTTTCCCCTTTATTTATAGTAGCTCCAACTGGTGTCCCAACTGACCCTCCAAGGCCGCCTTGATAATATACGTTTGGAACAACACTAGAACTCCCATCATCAACCCCTCCGATAGTTGCATCAAAGATCCATAAACCTAAATTTACTGATTGACCTGGACCTTCTATGTCGGATAGAGTTAAATCTCCAGTACCTTTTAGTGGAGAGTATTTATTGTGCATAAACCCAATACTTGCATCAAGGCCTACAGTGTATTCTAAAGTCAAATATGGGCCAAATTCTAAATCCTTAAAGTTATAAGCTAAACCAAGTTCAAATGAGACGCCTCCTCCCAATGAAGCTGTACCTGTTATTCCAGTAGCTCTGACTGGGTTTGCATTTTCATCAATATTTTGGGTGCCATAAGGCGATGGGGTTTCTTGACCATCTGAAGTGGCACCTTCAATAGGACCAATAAATGGCTGTGGTCCTTCTTTAGGTCTATTGTCTGGGACTGTTAAAACTTCATCTTTATAAATTTTATCGTATCCTTTTCGCTCATATCCCCCTAGACTTTCATCCCAAGTTTCGGTATTATTGGCAATATCTGCAGGTGTTGTGTGATATTTGTCAGCAATTTCATTTAAAGTTTCGTCTTTCTTTACTGTATGCTTGACGTTTTTAGGTTTCTTATCATCTCCCTCTCCTTTACCAAAAAAGTCTAAAACACTGATTGGACTATTCTTAAAGTAAGCATACGGTGTTTGCCATGCATATTTCTTCTCCCAAGGGTCAGTAGATAGAAAGCGACCTAATCTACTATCGTAGATACGAGCTTCAAACGCTATGGTGTTACCGCTACCACTTACCTCATTGTCTTGCTCCTTGCCATTAAAGGCGAACCTGTAACCCTTTGTGGTAGCGGTATAGGAGCGTTCTGGCATAATCATCCCAAAGGTAGGGTGCGATAAGTGGCTATTCTGGC
>JBLHWH010000354.1:0-4004 GCA_047628935.1 Halioglobus sp.
GCTTTTTATGAAAGCTCTATTTTACACTCCTTGTGTTGGTTAATCCAAATATAAGGTATTTTTTTAATATTTGAAAGTACCTGAGTAGTTACCTTTTTTTTTAATTAATCATATGTTTATATAAAATTGATAGTGCAAATATGCAGCATGATTGCACCTTGCAAAGAGAACGAAAGTTCCTACAGGTTGGATAAAAGGAATAATAACGGAATGAAATATAGTTTAATGATGCAGAATGAGTAGATGAAAACTCAAAAACGCCCACAAAGATATTAATCTTGTAGGCGTTCCAATATATTCAGTTCTTGTTATTCATAGATACATTTTATTCCACGGTAAAGACAAAACTATAAGGATAAAACCGTCTATTTCCGTTTACATTGACTATGATGTTGTCTATATAGATAGATGTGTTTTTATCAATTTCATTTAATATGTTTCTTATCGTCAGAGTATTCACTTTATCTGTTCTGATTCTTTTAATTTTGCCATTTTCAGGAATGATTAATAGATCATATCTATCCATTTTTAGGTTCGTAGTTCCAGTAAATAAAGTCAAATTACCTTTTGATGATCGTTTGAATTCCTTCATACTGTAGTTACCTATGTTAGGCATAGATACCATCTTACCCCAATCCATTCTTATCAATTGATCAGTTTCAGTATAATAGTCATTAATACGGAATTTGTCAAGGTCTCTTAGTTCAGGATCCATTATGTCTGCTACTTCTAATTTACCTTGTGGTAAGTTAGAACTATACACATGACTCTTTGTTTTGAATCCATCTATATGAACAATTTCGTATGACTGACTGCCTTTATATGTATCGGCAATTCTTCTCGCATTTGGATTATTTAGATCAAGTCTTACAAGTGATTTTCCTTCAGTATTCATGACTATTTGATAGTCGTTAAAGGAATCAGCTGTGTGCGGAAGGTCAATTGGAAATGGAGCAGATATAGCTTCATCATAATCACGGAATCGAAGATTAAATTTATAGCTATTGACTTTTTTATCAGGTGAATTTATTGAAACAGATATATTATCTCCATTTTCTGCATTTGACAACCAAGACTTGAATCCTTCTTTTTGGCTGTAGAACTCCTCAATTGGATACGACCATGTATTTTCATGTATCTGATAATTCTTCCCGTAATAATGGGTAGTCAAGTAGACCACATTTTTGCCTATGTTGTTTGCGTCTTTATGATTAGATAAAGATTCTGAATTTACAGAGGCAAGATTTTGATTACTAGCTCTTCTATATTCAAAACTAATTTGTAATGAGGGATCTATATTTTGGAATGGGCCTCCATCTGTACTTAATTCTATTTTTTTATTTAACATATTACCCAATTGATCCATAGTAACTATGTTGTCGAGATCTAACCTCGAACCATCAACATGAAACATGTCACCAAATGTAATCCTAATGTCTCCCCATTTGATAGTTTCTGTAGGTAGAACTCCATTGTCTTGAAATACCCAATTATTCTCCGAATCCTTATCAATACTCAAATGTAATTTCACACGAAGGGAATCAGTATCGCTATATAACTTTAAACTAACCATGATCTGATCATTCAATCCCAGAGAATCAATAAACTTCTTTCTTAAAGCATCAGTATTAAGATCCTTAAGATCAATTGCCATTTTCTTGTTATTCTTGAGTACTTCTAATGTATCAATTTTTATATTTAAACTTTTTCCGTTTTGTACAATTGATGGACTATAAGAAAGCAAATTCTTTAGATCACTTCTTTTGTACTCGAAAATCAAATCTTGCGTTTTGTACTTTTGAGTAAGTACAACCTTCATGACATCTCCCCATGTTAAAAAGAATTTTTCTTTTTCTGCATCTTCATCCATGTTGAGAGAGATTACATTCTGATCTGCCGCAGCCAACATTGTATTCTCAATTTTTTGGAATGGAGATTTGATCTTTTTAGGTAATCTATCACTTAGGTCAAAAGAGAAAAAACTAAATAAAACCATGGTTAAGGGGATTGCAGCTAAATATTTCAACTGACTGTATGTATTTGATTTTTTAGCACTGAGCATTTTCACCCTTTCTCTAATGTGGCCATAAAAGTGATTGGTAGCTGGGGGTAAATTCGTTTTTGCTTTATTAGTGAGTAGGATATTCGCATAGGTAACTTTGTCTACCATTTTCTCGGTGACATATTTATCAGCAATAAATTCATGCGTTTGTTTAAGACTATTTCTGAATAAGTATATCAATGGATTGAACCACTTTATAATCACCATCAATTCCATGATGATTACATCAAGACTGTGCCACTGACGGACATGCACCATCTCATGATCCATGATTGTTTTTTGAACTTCATCATTCTTATCATGCTTATCTTGCCAAAATATATAAGAGAAAAAAGAAGAAGCCGGTACATCATTCGAGATCAAAAGCGTGTGATCGATATCCTTCATCTTAGGCGACCTATTTATAATCCCAAATAACTTGAACAGTCCACTTGCTAATTTGAGCGCCATTATAAAAAAGCCTGCTATATAAATCCAAGATATCACATCGGCTACAGATATCTGCAGCACATTATTTTGTTGAGTTATGGTCTGATTTATACTCAACTGGAAAGCATCAACGGTACTCAATAAAGGGAACATCTGATCGGCCCCAGTAATGTGACTCGCTTTACTAAAGTCAATATTTATTATTGGAATAATAAGGGAAAACAATGCACTAGAAATAAGGTAAGTTCTATTAATTTGAAAATGAGTCTCTTTTTTGAGAAACCAATTGAAGAAAATATAGAATATAATTAGGCAGAAACTTGATTCTAGCAAGTACTGCGGGATTGATAAGTGGTTCATCATGATTGCTGGGATTTAAGCTCAGTCAGTAATTGTTCAATTTCTTCTTGTGATAGATTTTCTTCTTTAACGAAATAGGATAGCAGTTGTGCAGGAGACCCACCAAAGTAATTGCTCATGAAACTAGAAAAAGATGCTTTTCTATAGTTTTCCTTCTCAAGAATAGGGTAATATCGATGCGTTTTACCAAATGCCTCATATCCTACCATACCCATTGTTTCTAGTTTTCGAACTACAGATGATACTGTATTGTATGGTGCCTTGGGTTCGCTCATCTGTTCGATAATCTCTTTGACAAATGCCTTGCGGAGATCCCAAAGGATTCTCATGATTTCTTCTTCGCGGTGGGTAAGTTTTTGCATGGAAAAAATGATTGGTTGATCCAAATATAACTAAAATATAGTTGATAAACTAAAATTTAGTTACAAAACTTATTTTTCGTTGATGGATAGAGTGGCATCAATTAGCTAGCAAAACTGTTCCGTATTTTATGTGTTGTTAGTTTTATAAGTCTCCCATCTTTATTCCGACGAAATCTACTAGGGTAGGTTGCAGCAGTGTAAATGTTGTATTAAATGAATCCTCTGATAAATCATTGAGTGGATTATTTGGGTTAGTAAACTCAAAAGAACTTGGAAGAAATTTCCAAGCATCAGAGGTAGGTTCTGAGCCAATTACTCCTAGAGCGATCCGCTTCATTAGAAGTAAATCGCTAATTTTTAGTTTGAAATCACAATTTAAATCTGCGGCAATATATTGATAGGGAGATACAAAAGGAGAAGCACCAAGCATGTGTCTTTGCGCTTTTACAAGATCTAATACTGTCAGCTGTGGAGTATACAAATCTATTTTTTTAGCGCTCATAGTGTATTCAACTCCAAATGGAATATTAGGAAACATATACATTCCTTTTTCATCAGTAATCGTTGTTTTAGGAAATTCAGGAAGTGCTGCTACAATATAAATTTCAACACCTTCTACAGGATCTCCCTTCCAATTGGTAACTGTCCCAGAAATGTCACCATAGAATTCGCATTCACATATAAGACAATCTGCAGCGATTCAGAGTGAATGTATAAAGTATTGAAAGAGAGCAAATAATAAATAACTGCAAAGTTATAGTTTACAGTTATTTATATATTTGCAATTCAAA
>JBLHWH010000355.1:0-3996 GCA_047628935.1 Halioglobus sp.
CACCTTGTGTACCCATTGTGCCTTGTGTCCCCTGGTCGCCCTGTGGACCAGGTTCACTACTGCCAGAGTTAGCGGCATAAAAGGCAAATGGTACGCTCAGTAACTGAGTTGTGCCCATATCTACCGAACCCGATTCACTGCTTACATTTACGGATAGGGTTACATTTCCTTCTCCCCATTCTAGGTCAAGAAGTTCTCCATTTTCATCAGTGGAGCCTATGATCACATTGATTACTCCAAAGTTGTCAGAAGTGGTTGTGATAGATGTACTATGGGAGTTGCCTGCGCCATCTGTGATAGTTGCATTTACAGTCGCAGTTTCACTAGATAGGACATCACCCTCTACCGTTCGTAATACAACTTGGTAGTTGATGCCCGCTGGTATTTGCGCAATGATTTGTGTAGTTATCAAAAAGCAGACGATAATAGAATATAAAGTTTTCATAATAATTTATTTTAAAGAGAATTAGAGCTTTACAAAGCGATATGCAGTAGATGTTATACCGTATTTTGACCGTAGCGATAATAGATACACACCAGGAAGTAGCCTGTTGATATTGAAGGTGTAATTTTGATTGCCCTGATCTAATTGGACAGATTTGTATGTGGCACCATTTATGTCTAAAATGCTAATATGAATATTGTTTTTAGCTGGTTTGTCGAGCTTGATGTTCAGTATTTCAGAGGTAGGATTAGGACTCAAAGTAATCTGGTATATTTCAACATCAATCTCTAAAGTACTAGTGAATTCGGGGTCGAGTGCTTGTTGGAATCCTTGATTACCATAATGGTTTTGCGATGTGGAGGAACCGATAATAGCCTCACCAATTGTGGCAGAGGCATATATTGTATTGGAAATTCCTGATTGACCACCGCTGGCTATTACAGATTGTGCATTTGAGTTGAAAGTTGTAAAGAATGCGAAGAAAAAAATAATGCATTTCATATAGCTTTAATTTTTATTAAAGAAATAAGTATATTAAATTGAAATATTGACTTTTTGAAGAAAGGAGCCGAGTCGAGTACCTTCAAAAGGTTTTGTGAATTTAGGGGGGCAGAGTGAGATTTGAAAGTCTATTGATTATCCTGTGTGAGTGGTTGATTATTTAGTACAGAGTATTCTTAGCTGTATTTTACAGGATGTGCAAAATATTGAGGTGGTATATGTTGAAGGGTATTAATTTAATGTAAGTTAATTATTGAGTTTGGTAGGATAAATATTGGGATCGGAAATGAGAATAGTTTTTATTTTGTGTAATTATCTGCCGATCAGCCGTTTTTAGGAAAGATAATTAAATAAGATATCATATTTTGGGGTGGTTATTTTGCCTTTGACTAGGCAAAAAGTGCAGGCATAGCAATAGTGAATTTGAAACAATCACTTACTCCTACACAATTTACAACACTGTAAACGCAGCTACGGCAAGTGTTTTTAACGAAGTCGGAGGAAGAAAAGGATCTCCAAAAAATGATACGTTATTTGGATACGACTCCTCAGCAACGGAATATCCGTTTTTCTTCTAGGGAATATCGTACTGTTAACAAATAAATTGAAGACTATCTTTGTCCTAGTTATTTCACCGAGTTGATTCTTAGAATTCCTATCTTGCCAACTTATTAATAGAAAATAATGAAGAAATACATACTGATTTTGTTCTTTGGTTTAGGCGTATGCTTTTCTAGTTCAGCACAATACTATTATGGTGTGAAAGGTGGATTAGGGTTAAATATGCAAAAGTGGAATACCTTTGAAAGAGATATTCTTTTTACTCCATTGATCGATATATTTACAGAAACACATGATGATCCTATTAATAAAGTCTATGCCTCCTTAGGGTTACACACAAGGGGTAGTGCTGTAAGAGGCTTTGGTTTTCAATCATTTAACTCCTATAAATTTAACAATCTATCACTAGAGGTAGGTTTCAAACAAATGTTGAGCGTTGATAAAAAGTACAATCCATATTACATGCTGGCTGGTCGATTGGAGTATACCGTTAGCACAAATTTGGGTGGTAGATCACAGTTTAGTGTTTTCAATTTAGTAGATGATAATTTTGTAAATAAATTGAATTATGGTCTTACAATCGGGGGTGGCTTCGAGTTCAATTGGAGTGACACCAAAGTGATATTTATAGAGGCATCTATTAACCCGGATGCATCAAAACAATACGACCAACCATCGACTGCAGTCATCAATAATCCTAACCCAAGTCAATTTAATCCGAGTCAAACCATAACGATACTGCCGCAAGAAGTGAGAAATGTGAGTTTGGAATTAAAAATAGGTATAAAATTCCTCCAAGGTTACTGGGAAGAGGATGAAGAGTATTAGACTTTACCTTTAGATATAATAGTTGAAATTTTCCTCTCGATCCATTTCATATTTCCCGTAAGAAAACAGACTTTTGCGGCATGAAAAAATACACTGCGGATAAAATATTTACACTTACAGGCGAACCCCTGACGAATCATGTTATTGTGACCGATAATGATGGTGTAATTAAGAGCATCGACGCTATGTCAGATCATGATTCAAGTTCAGTACAATCTTTCAAAGGGATTATAACTCCAGGTTTTGTGAATACACATTGTCATCTTGAACTTTCACATATGAAAGGGTTAATAGATACGGGTACGGGATTGATTCCTTTTATCAGCAGCGTGGTGAAACATCGTGATTTCCCAGAAGAGCAAATAATGGAAGCAATCGAAGCTGCAGATCAAGAAATGTATGATGAAGGAATCGTAGCTGTAGGTGATATATCTAATAAAACAGATACGGCAGTAACAAAAGCTAAATCAAAGATTAATTACTATACGTTTGTTGAGATGTTTGACTTTATGCAATCTGAGATGACTGATGATACGATCGATCAATATAAAACAGTATTCGATGGCCACTCAGATCAAGATGGTAATAAGAAGAGCTATGTACCTCATGCACCATATTCTGTAAGTGAAGGGTTGTATGAATATATCAGAAATGAAAATTACCAACAAGATACTGTCAGCATCCATAATCAAGAAACGGAAGCTGAGCAAGAATTATTCAAAACAAAGACTGGAGATTTTCTTGACTTTTATAAAGGATTTGGGTTCAAATTAGATAAGCTTTGTTCAACAGGAAAAGGAAGTATTTATAGTGCTATGAAGAATATGAATGCCATGATGAAAACACTTTTCGTTCATAATACCATGACTTCCGCAGAAGATATTGCTGCAGCACTGGATTGGAATTTTAGATCTTATTGGGCAACTTGCGCAAACGCAAACCTATACATAGAAAATAGATTGCCAGATTATCGAGCATTCATAGATGCCGACGCCAAGATGACGATAGGGACGGATAGTCTTACCTCGAATTGGCAACTTTCGGTTCTAGAAGAAATGAAAACCATCAAAAAGTATAAGTCATATGTACCAGTGGAAACATTGATCACATGGGCATGTAAAAATGGTGCAGAAGCATTAGGTTATGATGATCAGTTGGGTACTATTGAAGTAGGGAAGAAGCCAGGATTAGTGCATGTGGATGCAATACTAAGTGCTGATGGGAATATCGATATTTCGGGTTCACGTGCCAGAAGGATATAATTGAACTTAAGATAGGCTACTTTTAATTTCTGACAGTAAACACTTATTTTATTTTTAATGTACTCGAACATCTGAATTGGTTTGCTTTTGATAGATTCAGAAAGTGGAAATTTTTATAAAGAAATGGTACGTTTATAGGAAGTTGAACAAAACCTACTTATATAAATGGAGTTATTTCCAGTAGATAAACAGCTGTTATTCATGTATTTAATTAGAAATATATGAATTATAAATAGAAAAGAATCAATAAAGGAATTTGGAGATTTTTTTACCTTAAAAAACTATCGGCCGAAGACAAAGTTTGCATATTCGTATGCCTTATGTCCATTTTTCGATTATTGCCAATCCCCTCGAACATCAGGTAAAGATCGTCGGGAGTATGCCCGATCTTATTTGATC
>JBLHWH010000356.1:0-3905 GCA_047628935.1 Halioglobus sp.
ATACGCATATTCAGAAAAAGAGGATGGTTGAAAACTGCGACGAACAAAACAATAACATGGTCTAAAAACGGTAATACCACTGGCTCGATAAACTACGCAATTAGCGAAGACGAATTGACGCTTAACTACCGTGTCAGAACAAATAGAGGGGACTGGGAAGATATCGTGCAAACCATAGTTATCGCGACAACATCCTGCAACTTCGGGGGTAATAGAAAGTGGTTCAAATGCCCAGAATGCGAAAAAAAGATGTTGGTGTTATATAGTGGTAGGTTTTTCAGGTGCCGTAAATGCCATGGTTTAATCCATCCAAGCGTAAATGAAAGTAAGCTTGATAGGGCGTGTAGAGCCATAGAACGTTACCAGTCTATATTGTCACCTGATTACCCAGTTTCAGTATTGGATGGCTTAGACTGGCTATCAAAACCAAAGTGGATGCGCTACAAAACCTATTATCGAATTAGAAGTGAAGGAATGATCAAACAGCGGGAAATGTGTCAGCGTATGATTGATTCGTTTGGGGTGTCTTATCTGTAGTTCAGACCGCCGCTGTAAGAACGACTGTCCATAAGATTACAACCGCTGAAATCAATTAGACCTAACTCAATTTGACGTTTTGCATATTAGATTTCAACCAAGCCTGACAGTCCATGAGCGATCAGCAGACAGTCGCGTTTCTTTAAGTCGTTGACTATAGAACGCTCTTTGGAGTCATACAGTCTAAGTTTTGTTTTTCATTTGAATGCCACAAATCGGTCATTGGGTTGGGAGAATGACGAATTAGCTTCCCACACAAATTGCTGTGTAAGGAAGTATTTATAATATAACTTTATTAAAGACGCCAATTTCACTTCCTATTGTGTAACTTTGACTGGTCTCACTTTTTTTAAAATAGCTAAGTAACTAATTTAGTTATGGAAAATATTTTATACATAGTCTTTAATAGGAAATAATGAAGGGTAGTTAAGATCAATTTTCCTTTTATTTTTAAATTGAGTACATTTTTTGGTTGGGAAAATCTCAATATACTTAATTAAATCAATCGGTAACGCCTGCTCCTTTTAACGAAACGAATCAATTCGAGTAATTACATATACGAAATGCTCAATGTTAAGTGTTAGCTTTTCAGGATGAACTGGCAATATCGTCATTCCAATAAACAAAGGATATGTATGGCAGTACCAATACAATCAATTGAAGAATCATTAAGTGTTGCTCATGTTGGAGCTATTGTTGCAATATCTGGAGCTACTTTTAATTTAGTACCTAATGATTATGGTGTTGATGTTTCAGTTAGAAATATACAATCATACAATGGAAAATTGATGGATCTTGGAACTTCGTTTGATTGCCAATTGAAATCAACTATTAATTGGTCTGAAAAAGATGGCTATATTATTTATGATGTAGATATAGATACATATAATAAATTGATTTTTAGGGAGAAGAACTCTTCCATTCCGTGTTTATTGGTTGTCTTATGTTTACCTAGAGATCAATCTCAATGGCTGACTTCATCAAAGGAAGGCCTCTTGTTAAAAAAGAGTTGTTATTTTTACCATCTTAAGGGCGAATTCAATAACAATAAAAATCAGGCTAGAATTAAAATTCCAATAGAGAATCGCTTAACTCCAAAAGCAGTCCAAGAGTTAATTGCTAAAGTAAAAATAGGAGAGTTACAATGAACATGATTAATATGAACTCTTCAATTTTGAAAACAATAAGCCTTGAAAACCTAAATTCTTTTTTATCGACGAAAGGTTGGACTAGAGGATCACCTGTATATTTAGAAAAAAATATTATTTATACAAGCCCTAAGAATTCATTAGGAGAAAGTATTGAAATTATAATACCTAAAGCAACCAGCTTTATGGACTATAATACCCGATTAGCTGATGTTATAAATACCCTGTCTTTTTATTATGAGCAAGATTCTAACGATCTAATTAGAAGTATCTCTTCATGCTTTACCGATATATTTAAAGCTCGAATAATAGATACCGGTATATTTGAAAATAGCCTGCCAATCGATGAAGTTTATCGTGAAATTGGTGGAATAAGGTCATTATTCTTATATGGTGCATCTTCAGAAATCACACCCTCAAGACATTTTGATAATCCGTTATCCAGAAGTCAAAAATTCATTGAAAATTGCCACTTCGGACATACTTTTAAGGGAAGTTTCGGCTTTACTGTAGAGTTACCAATTATTAAACCCAATGAAGAACAAGATCTATTCGATATTCCTTTCGAAAGAAAGGTAAATGAAAGGATTGCACGAGGTCTTCAATTAATATCTCAATCTGTGAGGTATGATAATGCAGATATTCTGGTTGATGCTTATCACACTGCTTTTAATTCAAAGATGTGTGATGCTCTTTTAAATATATCGAATCAAACGACAAAATCTGTAGAATTAGGTTTTAATTGGGCAAAAGAAATAGACTTGTCTGAGGATATACATGCCTTCAAGAGTATTATTCTCACAGAAGCTCATTATGATGTCATTTCATATGCATCAAGCAAATTAAAGGAAGTTCCTCCTGAAGATAAAGTCATTACAGGAAAAATAATTAATTTGCATTGTAATAATAATCCAGTAGATGAATCTATAACGAGAAGTATCATTATTAGATACATCGATGAAAGTAGTTCTAAACTCGATGTAAAGGCTGTTTTAAGCTCTCATGACTATAAACTCGCTTGTAAATCCCATATCGAAGGTATTGAAGTAACAATAAAAGGTAAGCTTGAAAGAACTGGTGGGCAATGGACGTTAACCGATATAAAGTCGGTCAACCCAAGGAGCTAACAATATGTTAATGGACGGACTTTTGGCCGTCGTCCGTTCCTCAACATTTTAGCCAACAATTATCAGCCGCTTAACGTGGCGTTAACGACCGACAGCTTTTGAACAACTCAATATATTAAAACTAAAACTAAAACTAAAACTAAAACTAAAACTTACTGTGACCACAACGATAACAAACGAGAGCGACAAAACCAGTTTTTCCGATCCACCGCTATGACCGCTTATGGCACATTGGTGACGCTCAGCTAATGGCTCCTTAGAGCGATCAGCGGTCATAGGATTGAATAAAACGTGGCTGGAAGGTGATCGGTCATAGCCGCCATACAGTCTTAGTTTTATTTTTGTTTAAGATCAAAACATTCCCTGCATAGCGGTCATTGGATTGGCATAACGAGGAATTAACTTCTCTCACAAAATACTGTATATAAAATAAGCTACAATGAGATTTTTTAAAAAATTCCCACTTCGCTTCCTATAATGTAAATTTGGTTAGTCTCCTTTTGTTTTCTTTAAAATCGCTAAGTCTTTAATTTAGTTATGGATAATAATTTTCACATGGTTTTTAATAGGAAGTATTAAAGGGTCGTTAAAGTCAGATCTCCTTTTGCTTTTTGAGTTGAATATGATTTCGGTGTGAAGAAATTAAAGAATACTTAATTAAATCAATAGGTAATAACTAAATATTTTGACGATTTCAATCAGATCGAGCATTTACACATACGAGATGCTCGATATTAAGTGTTAGAAACCTATGGAGTATTGTCATGGATAATGTAGAAGTATCGGAAGGGAGTGTTCAAACTCATTTAGGAATTTCACCGAATCACAAAATTTCTGTAAGTCAGGGCGGAGATACCTATATATATTGGTATGTACGGCAAGATGAAAGTTGTAGAACATTTAGTAAATCGAATGATATGGATCTTGTTGAGTTTATGCATGCAAAAGCTAGTTCATTGCGGTTAAACGGATTTGAATCATTTCAACTTAATCGTAAAAAAGATTACCATCTACAACGAGTTTCAGAGCGAGAGTTTGTTGTTAAGGCTATGAATTAATACCTGTTTCTAACAAGAATTTCAAACGGAAAAAA
>JBLHWH010000357.1:0-3856 GCA_047628935.1 Halioglobus sp.
GAGGTACAACAGCATTTAATGGCGTTCTGAATTTATTCGGAACATAGATTGCTTGACTATATCGGAATTACTGCGAAAGTCTGGATATCATATCATTCCAAATAAATTTGGTAGGCCATTAGGGGTGCAGTAGGTTTTCGAGACTTTAGTTTTGTATAGTAAGATAGTGTCATTCTATATTGCTTTGCTTTGCAAGACTTTTTTCTACCAAATAAATTTGGTAGGCCATTAGGGGAACAGTAGGTTTTCGAAACTTTAGTTTTGTATAGAAAGATAGTGTCATTCTATATTGCTTTGCTTTGCAAGACTTTTTTCTACCAAATAAATTTGGTAGGCCTTTAGGGGTGAAGGTTGGTTTTTGAAACTTTAGTTTCGTATAATAAGGATAGTGTCATTCTATATTGCTTTGCTTTGCAAGACTTTTTTCTACCAAATAAATTTGGTAGGCCATTAGGGGTGAAGGTTGGTTTTTGAAACTTTAGTTTCGTATAGAAAGATAGTGTCATTCTATATTGCTTTGCTTTGCAAGACTTTTTTCTACCAAATAAATTTGGTAGGCCTTTAGGGGTGAAGGTTGGTTTTTGAAACTTTAGTTTCGTATAATAAGGATAGTGTCATTCTATATTGCTTTGCTTTGCAAGACTTTTTTCTACCAAATAAATTTGGTATGCCATTAGGTGTTACTTTAGTTTCTTTCGATAGTTTCATGTCATAAAAAAGCATCTCCTAAAATTACTTTTAGGAGATGCTTTTTTTATATTATTCTATCTAAGAAAATTAACGAATCACAGTTACTTTTCTATTTATACTTTCATTATTCAATCTGATATTCAAGACATATAATCCAGATACTAAGTTGTGTTGTTGAAGATCAATAGACAATGTTTTATAACCTGCTGAAACCGCTGTTTCAGAACTAATTATCACTGCTCTACCTTTGGCATCGATCATTGAGATCTGCACATCAGAAGATTGATCAATATTATAGTTCAATTGCATAACGTCAGATGCAGGATTAGGATATAATGAGAATCCTTTTTCCTCGAATAAATCTTCTACTCCAGAAATTATATCGAATACCGCTACCAATGTATCGTTAGACGTTAGTTCTATATCCGCTTTTCTAGAAGTAACATCAGGGAATATTACATTTCCTGATTTACTTTCCCAGTGACTGAATACATAATCATCTTCGAATGCATTGAATACTTTTGCTTTGATCTTGTTTTTCATACCACCAAAGTAATTTCCAACCCATGGAAACGCTTCGATATCAAGAGAGTTAAAATCAATCTCTCCTACCTCTGCAGGCTCAGTCAGCAGTGTGATCTCGTATGGACCAGATAATTCAGTGTAACATTCTAACGCTCCATCATCTAATAATGTACATCTCTCCTCGATAAACCCTCTCAACCTAGCGACGTTGGTTTCCCACTCGTCCATTGAATCATTTGATCCCGGCACAGCCCACCTTTCTACTTGTCTTGGCATTTCTGGTTCGATTTCAGCTACCATTCTATCCAGAGTAGACAGCATGTTTTCACATGTAAAAACGGTATTCATCATATCTGCGTATCTTTGATAATACAACTCTCTGAATTCAGCATTTTGATCTAATAGTCTTAGGAAAATTACATTTTGTTGGCATTCGTCTACCCATTGAAATAATGCCTCAATATCACATGGTACGGCATCTGGATCTGTGTTAGGAACTCCCGTATAATTAATATAATAATCAAACGTAGCATCAAGATCCCATACAATATATCCCCATTTTTTATGCTTGCCATCAGGATCCATTCCTCTCCACCAGCCAGTATTCCACTGTAACCAATCGGCCGCTACTGTATTCGTATTAATAAGAACCCAATCAATAAGACTTGTCGTATTAAGAAGACTATCGACATAACGATAGTTTGTCTCATCTCCCATATTATTAGATAGAATAAAATCTTGCAGTGCTAACCAATCATCTCCTGCAGCTTGTCCCCCATATCTTTGTAAGAAATTACCCCAAGTAGAGTTAAATTGAATATCATATTTACCTTGATCATAGTATTCTTTTATGTAATCATGGTCTGCGATTTTTTCTCTTAAACCGTATACTCCCCAGTAGTCACCATTTAAGAATAAGATAGCTCTTCTTGGAGTACGAACGTCAAGTTCCATTCCGCCTTCTAGCGCAAGGGAGTGCACGTACTCATCTCTTACGTGAGCTGAGCCTGCATGTGTTTGGCCCTGTATCGCAGGATAATTATCATCTCCAGAGGCTCTGAACATCAATCTTTGGAATTCATCTCTACTTTTTTGCGGAAATAATTGCGCTTTGATCGCTTTAGTATATCCCATCTCATCTCTACAGATGTAATCCAGACTTCTATGGTTCAGGGCCCAAGAATCTTGTCCATGTCTATTTAACTCACCATAGGAAACTGATTCTCTTTCTTGATCTACATTAAAATATTCTACTGAACCGATAGGCCTACTAAATCCTTCCATACCGTCCATATTATTTGCTAGATCTTGAACTCCATCAGCAGCAACAGAAAATACAGGCAGTGTAAATGTTTCATTTATAAAATATGTAGAAAAATCCATTCTACTAGGCCATACCAAATCATCATTACTATATGCTCTTGCTTTAACTACACTTGTTGCTCCAACAGTTAGTGGATTTTCATAGATTGGTGAACTAGGTCTTACTCTGTTGCCATCCGTAGTATATCGAAGTACAGAATTTTCTTCATTATTAATTATTTCTACTGTCACGGTATCTTCATAAAACCCTGCTTCTAGTAAGATACTTGGTACAGATGCATACCTCGTATATTCGGGAGAGTTATCAGCGTTAGGAGTCGGTGATTTATCTATCATCCATTCTCCTTCCATTCTAGAAACAGAATGACCTGCATTCGTAATGATCAGTTCTGTAAAATCTTGTTCTTCTTCAGCTGCATTAGAAAGCAATATTATATCCTTCTGCTCTGTCTGTGACAATTTGAAATTGGTATGAATCTCTGTTGTTTGTTGTAAGTCTCTGCCTGAACATACTACAATTTTATATCCATTTGGAGATATCAATGTGCCCTCTGGGAACTGATACTTCGTCGGTTTAGAACTTTTATCAGATATATACCATCCAGAAATATCTACTGCCATATCTGATTCGTTATGCAATTCTATCCAATCATCATATGCACCATAATCATCAAGATATGTTGATAGATTAGATGCTGAATATTCACTTATTATTACTTGTCCATTAGCGTAAGAGACTACAAATAATAAAAGAAAAGTAAATTGTATAATTCGATTCATATATAAGGTTTTAGATTTTTTGATTTTGATAATCTTTAAATTGTGGTTGAAAGTAAATTAAATTTGTAAACTTTCATGAAAGAACATTAAAATAAGATATTAATATATGTTGTAGAAGACAATATTTTGTATTCAATAAAATCTTAAAAACAATATCTTTTCGCCTATGAAAATTGCACAATCGAAAGCAGAAAATTTGAACAATTGGTTCAATGAAATTCAAGAATTCCAATTGGATAGTTTCTTCGACTCTGTCGTTTTAGGTAGAGCGTATGATTATGTATCAAAAGTAGAACTTCTAACTTCTCTTGAGAATAAAATAAGATGTCAAATATCTGTTGCAAACAAATACGATATTGAAATCAAAATGGTTGGTAATGAGATATTGGGAAGTTGTACATGCCCTCATGATCAAAAATGTAAACACTTGGCAGCGACTATTCTCTCTATGATAAACATAGATTGGGATAGCATATAAAAGACGCCCTCCAAAACCAAAGCTCTGAAAGGCGTCTAACCAATTCTTAACAACAAAGTA
>JBLHWH010000358.1:0-3855 GCA_047628935.1 Halioglobus sp.
TTTTAAACATTGTATTTGTTTTTTAAATTATTTTTCAAATATTATAATAATGCAAATGTCAGACTATTAAACGTACAAAACAATAGTTTGTTGATAGTTAATTTATTTTATTAATGTTTTGCATTTTGTTAATTTAAAATAAATTACGAAATTATATATTTTGGTTGCTCGTTTATCATCTATTTATATTGTGTAAGATGATTTAGGCAATTCAGTACACCGTAGTTTGTTTTAAACGGAACATATATGAAAATATATATGTTTTATCTATCCTCCAAACTTTAACATTTTATTACGATAAGATAGACTGTGAACTAGAAGATAATGTGAAATAATTGAGTGTAAAACTAGTTAGTTTTTTTGTCGAAGAAAGAACTTACGACATTCCAATCTTAATTGTAAAATGGAGGAAATAATTGAACACAAGTAGATTGTAGTATTGATTTCGAATACTCAATCATCATTGTGCTCTGGAATAAACCGCAAATGGATAATCGCTCAGTCCTAAGTGTCTTCTCTAGTCCGTGATCGGGGATGTTACCATAGCCCTAGATCATAGAAATCCGGCGAGAGGTTTTATTTAAATCTCTTCTATTGCCATTTTCTTAATAATAACCATCTGTCCAAAGTGATAATAGCAGTGTTCAATCATTGCATCGATATTCTTATGATACGAACCATAATCCTCTTTCACAAAGTAACTATCTAGTTTCTCGTCACTCATGCTGTCGATATGTGATGCGAACTTCTCACTATTGGAAAATAACCTATCCCTCAATCGTACCCAATCTTCTTCAGTTGTAATCGGCTCCATATCAAAACTGAATTTGTCTCGAATCGTAAACTCGCCGCTTTCGAATACTTGAAGTACTCCATGAATGTAATAGTTCAAATGAAAAGTAAGTGCTGCCAAGGTATTAAGCGAACCTATTTTGGTAATTGCTTGCTCCATTGTCAGATCAGAAAGTTGTTCTTTGATGTTGGTAAATGCGATTAATTTGCCATCAAGGATTACTTCTCGGAATCGTTTTGCTAGTTCAGTGGATTTCATTGCGCGATGATGTATATTTTATAATTTTGAATGAATTCAAAGTTATGGTTTTCTTGGATTGATAGGCTATTGATTAATATTATTTTTGTAAGTCCATTTTTTTTATTGTAGTAAGTTTGTTGGATCTGTCTATAAAAAGTTCAAAGTCATTGTTTTAGGGACGGAAATTGTTAAGGATTTATATTGTATATTTGGTGAATTGAATTATCTACTCCTCAGAATCGAACGACCATTGATGATCTGCAGATTAGATAATGTTAGTCTTTTTGACAAAGACACATGAATAGCATTAGTGGAGACCAGACCCATATCAAAAACGGGGTATTACTGAAAAGCCATATGAGTAGGATTTAGAAAGAAAATTATTATGAAAAAAGGAATGACTAAAGTGAGCGTATTATACCCGAATGGGGAAAACAAAACATTTGACATGGATTATTACGTTAATAAACATATCCCATTAGTAGGAGAGTTATTGGGAAGTAGATTAAAAGCTACATCAGTGGATAAAGGACTTGGTGGAGGACAGCCAGGATCGATTGCACCTTATGCTGGAGTGGGAATTATGTATTTTGATTCGGTTGAAGATTTTGGACAAGCATTTGGACCAAACGCAGAAAAAATAATGGGAGATTTACCAAACTTTACCAATATAGAACCTATCGTCCAAATTAGCGAAGTTTTATTATAACAGTACAACAAAAAGTGATCTGAGACCAAGGATAAGCGGCATCTAAACTGTCACTTATACATGTGGTTGTCGAAATGAGCCGATCAGAATTGGACATAGTCTATTGGTATAAGTGGGATAGATTAAAATTAGTCATAATTTGTTAAAACAGTAATGAAATCATTACTTCTAACATGTATAGGTTTAATTCTTATTTGGCCAAGTCATAGCTCAGGACGATATTAAAGTCAACAATGTAGCTCCGCTCTCAATAGGCGAGAAAGTTGAGTTTTATTCAGAAATACTTAAAGAAAATAGGTTACTAAACATCTATCTGCCAAACGGATATTCGAAAGATTCTTTGAAAACCTATCCAGTCATTTATTTGCTAGATGGCTCTATTGATGAAGATTTTATCCATATTTCGGGTATTGTTCAGTTTGGTTCATTTTCTTGGATTGATATGATTCCTGAATCAATAGTGGTAGGGATTTCTAATGTGGATAGAAAGAGAGACTTTACGTTTCCGAGTAAGAGTGAAAGGGATCAAAAGGAATTTCCTAGAACTGGAAAATCTGAACCTTTCATCAATTTCATAGAAAAAGAAGTACAATCCCTGATTGAATCTAGATATAAAACAAATTCTAATAAAACATTGATAGGGCAGTCTCTTGGGGGACTTTTAGCCACTGAGATATTAATGAAACACCCAGAGACATTTGACAATTATATCATCGTAAGTCCTAGTCTATGGTGGGACGATGGATCTATGCTTAAATACGCTCCGACAGCTTACACATCAAAGAAGTCAATCTTTATTGGAGTAGGTAAAGAAGGCCAAGGAATGGAACAAGCGGCACAAGCATTATATGATAAACTGAATTTGCTGAAGAAAGGAAACACTAATCTCCTTTTCGAGTATTTTGAAAAGCATGATCACGGGGATGTTTTGCATTCAGCGGTGTACAGTGCATTTGAAACGTTATTTAGAAAGAAAGAGGATGAATAGTTCTTTTGGGATTTGAATAAAATAACCATAGTGTTATAGTGCATATCTTAGGTGGACTTTTCAGCAGTATGTTGAGGAAAGGAAGAATTATTAGACTCAGAAGAAGAATGTTAAGAAATGAGACCTAAATTTATTTAGGTATTTGAGATTTTATTGGTCGTTAAGAAGCAATTAGAGCCTAGCGTAATGTGGTATGATGGATGGGTTGTGCATCAAACACTCGTTGTGCAACAAACGTACGTAAGTTTTTTGATTCGTCCTGAGTATAAACGTCAGTATGAATGCCAGTCGCGGAGTAGTGACAACACTCGTTTGAAAATGAAATCACCATTTTACGTTAAATAGAAGAATTAAGAAATAGAGCTGCCTAATATACAGAAGGATGATCAGAAACTTGAAGCGTGAAGAATCAATCCCATACAACCTATTACTCCTTGCCGACGAATCACGGGAGGCTATAGATAAATACATCTACGATTGCGAGATCTACGTCGCAGAATTAAACAATGCAATCATCGCAGTCTATGCGCTACAAGTTACTAATGATGAAACCGTAGAGATAAAAAACATTGCAGTTTCTGAGATTCATCAAGGAAAAGGAATCGGGAAGAAACTTCTTATGAATGCGAGTATTAGAGCGAAAGAAAATGGATATAGAAAAATAATAATAGGCACTGGAGATGCATCGATCAGGCAGCTAGATTTATATCAAAAAGCTGGTTTCGAGATCTTTGGGAAAAAGCGTAACTTCTTTATGGATAATTATACTGAATTAATTTTCGAGAATGGAATACAGCTAAAGGATATGGTTATGTTGAAAAAGTTATTGTGATTTTCGATACTTTATAAACCTCTTTTCTATTGCGTACCTTATACTGAAATGAACAACATCAATATAGATATACGCCAGTTGATCAAATCAATATGAAAGGTTTTAGTTTGTTGTTTTAGGCTAGAATACGTAAATACCCAAGCTTAAAATCTAGGCGAATTGATACAAACCAGAAAATCCATGCTTTTGCACACACACAATACATTAATGAGTCCTACCAATAGTAAATATTACAGGGTGCATTTCAAAATGACGCAAGAAATGTTTAAATTGCAATACCAACAAAATAATTC
>JBLHWH010000359.1:0-3817 GCA_047628935.1 Halioglobus sp.
TACTCTTCTCGTATGGTTCTATTTTTTCTAGTTCTGTTTTAATTGCTTTTTTGAGGAATAATTTTTCCTTGACCCAAATGGGTACAGCTTTGATGAATGATTGCAGCCCTCGGGGTGAGAACCCATAGTAAGTTTGTAGTAATCGCTCAAACTTAAGAAACGGCTTATCATAAAAAACAAAAGCATCTAACTCATCTATTTTTAGACCTGTTTGCTCGAGACAGTATTTTACTGCATTAGCTGGAAAAGAAGGATCATGTTTTATCCTTGTAAATCTTTCTTCCTGTGCAGCGGCTATTATCTCGCCATCAACTACAATAGCTGCAGCAGAGTCGTGATAATATGCTGATATTCCTAGTATTTTCAATTGTTCGTTTTTATTTTGTATAGTGCTTTTGCTACATCTGGAATCAACATATCCGCAACAAATCTCTGACCAGCAGGATTCCAATGATATCCATCTTTACTTAATAAGATAGGCCCTTCTTTTGATTTCTTCTGTATTTGTCTCCCAAGCTTATTATTCAAAGGGATATTTTGTCCTTCAAATATTTCAGAAATATTTGTTAACGATGGCTCGAACCGACTTGCAGAAAAAGCAATGATCGGAATGTTTTTGGTTGTTTCTTTAATACTAGCAACAATCATTTTTGTGATTTCTAGAGATTCCAAATAAGGCGGATATTCCTTATTCAGATCATTAATCATCTTTTGCGTTGTAATCTTTGTCTTATCTCCAAATGTGTTTTGCAGCTTTTTCCTAATCAGCGCTAAGAACTTAGATTTATCCACTACCTCTTGCCACTTAGGCACTGGTTTTCTATATGTGATGGAGCCGTCTTTATTAAGATATGGTCGCCTTAGACCTACTTTATATCCACTGTTATATTCCAATGGTGCATAGTTATCAACAAAATCATTGTCACATACCTGCCAGATAATGAGATCTGGCTTTATTTTTTCGATATAGCTATCTAATATTAATTTCTCTTGAAGTATACCATAACCAGCTTGCCCAAAAGCAAACACCTCTATATCCAGACTATCTCCAATATGTTTATAAAAAAGATCCTCATTGCTTGCCTCTACTGATTGTACAAACGAATCTCCGATGAACCACACTTTTGGTTGTAAAGAATTAGGATCACCCCATTTCCGAAATCCATACTTCTCTGTTCTATAGTTCACTTTATAAGATATGCCGTTCTCACCAAAGTTTTTCATTTTATACGACGCCGAATAATCTTGTTTTGGTACCCAACCCAATTGTTCATGGATGATTGACTTGTTAGAGTACTCTGTGGGTTTTGCTGTTACCCTAAGTATAACCTCTCCAAATAACCACATTATTAATAAAAAGAACAATACTATAACACTTGTGTATTGAACCTTTTGCTTTAAAGAAAATTGTTTTGTTGGTTTACTCACTATTCACATTTATAGAACGAACATAATCAATTTATGAGAATGATATCAATGCAACGAAATATTTCTTTATTTGACATAAGTTTATAAAGAAACTTTTCTACTATAATAGTAGAAATTTTACGCTGTAGTCCCATAAGCATGAAGATTTAAATTAATAATTAGATATTTGACGTAGAATTATAATTACACATTACAAATCATAGATTAATGAATACAATTAACTTTTATGCCGGGCCCGCTATTCTGGCTCAAGAAGTCTTGCGAGAGGCACAATCAGCAATTGGTGACTTCAAAGGAATGGGGCTTTCAATTTTAGAAATTTCTCACCGGAGTAAACAATTCGTCGAAGTTATGGACGAAGCACAAGCTAGAGTGAGACGTCTATTAAACCTGCCAGACGATTATGCTGCTCTCTTCCTTACCGGTGGTGCTAGCAGCCAGTTCTATATGTCTGCTATGAACTTACTTAGCGATGGAGAAAGTGCTGGTTATCTGGATACGGGTGCTTGGTCTACCAAGGCTATCAAAGAGGCAAGGTTATTTGGAGATATTGATGTTGTTGCCTCTTCAAAGGACAAAAACTTTTCTTATATTCCAAAAGGATATGAAATCAATCCTAACCATAAGTATCTGCACCTTACGAGTAACAATACTATATATGGTACTCAAATTCACAATTCTCCAGAAACAAGTGTAAGGTTAGTATGTGATATGTCATCCGATATATTTAGTCGTTCTATTGATATTAAGAAATATGACCTCATATATGCAGGAGCTCAAAAAAACCTAGGCCCTGCTGGCACAACATTGGTCATTGTAAAAAAAGATGTTCTCAACAGAGTGAATAGAAAGCTGCCCTCTATGCTTAATTATCAAACCCATATTGATAAGGATTCATCATTTAATACTCCTCCAGTATATGCTATATATGTATCAATGCTATCATTGAGGTGGTTAGAGAATAATGGTGGGATAGCTTCAATTCAACAGCACAATGAAAACAAAGCTGCCTTATTATATGATGAAATAGACCGTAATGGCCTATTCCATGGGTCGGCCGAAAAAGAGGATCGATCGCTTATGAATGTCTGTTTTCTCCCAACAGTAGAAGAACATAAAGACGGGTTCATAGCCAAGGCCGCAGAAGCTGGATGTGTAGGAATAGAAGGTCACAGATCCGTGGGTGGTTTTCGAGCATCTATATATAATGCTATGCCACTGGACGGTGTACGCATACTAATAGATGTAATGAAAGAGTGGGAAAGAACAAATGGCTAGATATAATCAGGTAGTTAACATAGATGGTCAAGATGTACCATTCAATATATATATAGAGAGAAGAAATAGCGTGAGGGTATCCTTTGGTAGGTCTTGTATTAACTTAAGAATACCCTCTTCTCTTCCTAGCGGCGCACGTGAAGACCACTTCTCCGACGCAGTGAAATGGGTGAAAACCCATGCTCAAAAGAATCCAAATGCTTTAGCTAGATATAAAATAAAGAACTATGATGATATTCCAAACATCAACATCTATGGTAAATCCCTCCCTATTAAAATCTCTTATAAAGACAGGCTATCTGGCAGTGCCAAGTACAACTCCAAAAAGGAAACTATAGAGTTATCTCTTCCCATTAGTGTAAATAGTCTTGAAAAAGACAAAATGATAAAATCCCTTCTATCTAGGATCTGTGGTCAAATATTCTTACCAAAAATAAAAGCTAGAGTCCTGGAAATCAACGAAAAATACTTCCACAAAGAAATAAAGTCAGTCAATCTAAAATACAATAAATCGAACTGGGGCAGCTGTTCTACAGCATCAAATGTAAACCTGTCCACAAGGTTATTGTTCGCACCTTTCGAAGTGATAGATTATGTGATCGTACATGAATTAGCTCACTTATACGAAATGAATCACTCTCCAAAGTTCTGGAATATTGTAAACCAAATCATGCCCAGCTATAAAGAGAAAGAAAAGTGGCTCAAAATAAATGGCGAGAAGTGTGATTTTTAAATCCGTTAAATAACGTGATTTAGAATTCCAATCAACACAGAGCTATCTCGTCCATCAGTAAAGGCTTGATTTTAAAAACAGAGTGGTTGGCACAGCCATTACAGGAAGTATGACAAAATGCAGAAAAATGTTTAAATCGTGTCACCACTTAAGTTATAAGTAAAAAAGATCCTAAATTTTGATAGCCCTCCGCAAGCGGGTAGAGCATTCGCCAAAACTTTTCCAACCTAAAGGTTGGTATTCGGATGTTTTTTGTGATAAGGCGTTTTTATGTAAAAACTTCTTTTTATGACTCCGACGCAAGCATCGGAGAATTTAAATATGGTTCTACGCCCATTTAAATGGAAAGAGGTTTAGTTTTCCATGAAAAAATAGGAT
>JBLHWH010000360.1:0-3772 GCA_047628935.1 Halioglobus sp.
TGGTGGAGAATGCCATCAGGCCACTGGCCATTGGAAGAAAAAATTATCTCTTTGCTGGATCACATGATGCCGCTCAAATGACTGCCGCCATGTATTCCTTTATGGCTACATGCAAGAAAAATGGCATCAATGAACACGAATGGATCACTGATATTCTCAACAGAGGCCAATCAATCAATAACAAAGACCTATGCCAACTACTGCCCAACAACTGGCAGAAATACAAGGTCAAATCAGAAATCTAAATACGGGTTTCCTCGGACATTTACTCCAGATCGTCCTTTTATGAGTGATTAGGTGTAATTCAAATATGAGGTTTTAAAGACTTCCAAAGGCAAATTGAACTGATTTGTTGATTGTTGGAATTATCTTTTCATTTAAGAAGTCTTTAGATCTAGACATTCATTAGTGTTTCACTGTCTTGCTGAATAAAACATCAGCACAATGAATTTAATTTCATTAGTATTTTTGACGCTTTTGAAAGCATATAGCCGCAAAGAAGTTGTACCCGAATAGTACCCACTAACTTTCATACTACTATAAGCAGCAGAATTTCAACATGTTGCGAAATCAAGTTCCGGTTCCAGCCAGACTAGAATATTTGATTAAAATTTGAGTTGTTTTTCTGGACTCCAGTAAAAACAAGCTTCTCTCTTTCGCCTCTTTTGCGCAGATATAGGAATAGCGGACAGAGCCCGTCCTCTTCACGAGGGCTATTTACCCTACAATATCCTTTGATTTTGAAAGTCAGTGTCTATTCTTTTACTTTTCTAGTCGGAAAATGGTCGGTAATTTTGTATAAAAAGCCTTATAAAGGTTATTATATTCCCTACAAAAAGCAAATAAAAAAGCACTTACATTGCTGTAAGTGCTTGATTTTCAAGTGGGCCCACTAGGGCTCGAACCTAGGACCACCTGATTATGAGTCACACTCATTTGTACCTACTTGAATCAAAATGTACTTTTATTTTGCTTAAATAAGGTTTATTAATTAAATCAAACCAGAATAAACCAGATAAAACCTATTTTTGTTTACTAATTGTTTACTAATTTATAATGGCCTTCACAGTAAAGATCCTTCTCAATACTACTCGACAAAAAAAAGATGGAACATATCCTCTAGTTTATCGGTTAACTAAAAACCGTAAAGTAACCAAAATACCTTCGGGTTATAACTTTTCAAAAGCCGATTGGGATGATCAACGTGAAAGATTGAAAACCAATAGTAAAGCAATTAAAAATATAGTCAGGTTTAACAACCAACTTCAACAGCGAAAAGCTCAAATTCTAGATTTCATCTCAACCCTTGATCAGGCTAATACACTGAGCTCAACAATGGTTAAGGAAATCCGGAAGATGATCCTTGAAGAATTTTATATTGAAAAGACCAACAATGTATTCGAATTTATCGATGAAATCATCAAAGAAAAATTAGACTCAAACAAAAAAGGGACGGCACTCAGTTATAAAAATCTGAAAGGTAAATTAAAAAATACTAGCCATGGAAGGAGTCTAACATTTTCCCAAATCGATTACAGTTTTCTCAAAAAAATTGAAACAGAACATTTAAAGAACAATGCTAAAGGCCAAGGAGGACTGGCTGTTTATATGAGAACCTTGAGAGCAGTATTTAACAGAGCAGTTAAATCAGGCATAGCAAATGAATCATCCTATCCATTTAAGGACTATAGTATCAAGAAAGGGTCTCCAGAAAGAAGGTCATTGACTGAAAAGGAATTTGATACATTCAAATGCTTATCATATCCTTCAGGATCTTCACTTAATCAAGCTCAAAAATTGTTTCTTGCATCATTCTTCTTAAGGGGAATGAACTGGATGGATATGGCTCTACTTACAATTGAAAACGTTCAAGGTGACTTTGAAAGAATTACTTACATTAGACATAAGACTGGTAAAGGATTTAGCATTAAGCTATCGGAGTCTTTAAAAAAGATTCTTGATGAATTTTCAACCAAAGAAAATTCAGAATTCTTGTTTCCCATATTGAAGACCGATGTACCTGAAGACCAAAAATATAATCGAATTAAAAATAAACGTCGAAAACTTAATTTAAGCCTTAAAATTATTGCCAAGGAGTGTAACATTACACCATTCACGATTTATGCTGCTCGCCATACCTATGCCACAGTTGGAAAGCGAAAAGGCGTGCCTACAGCCGTGATTCAAGAATCATTAGGTCACCAAACCGAGTCAATAACCCAGACATACCTGGACTCTTTTGAAAATAAAGTAATAGACGATTATGATGAGTTAATTATGTCTTAACCTTCCCTTTTAGAGAGATTGTTTTTTTTATTTACAGCCTCTTTTTTAGAGATTATAAATCCAATGACAAACAAACTTTTCTTTGATCACAAAATCAAATTTATTGTTAGGTAAAATATTCAATAATCCAGTTTGTATAGATTTTAATTGTATCATAATCATCTACCAATGTATCGGGCCGGTTTGATTGATTTATAAGTTTAGCACAATCGAGGGAGTTTTCCATATTTGAACATCGAAAATCCTTTTGGAGATTTTCTTTATAGTGTTTGAATGTGGTAAACTCTCGATCATATCGCTTCTTTTATTCTATAATAAAGATCGTTAGGTCTTAAATCATTAATACCTCCATGTCTTCTTTCATTGTTGTTATAGTTTATGTACTCCACTCTGCGACTTTCAGGTACTGATCTGTACCGTCATCAGGAGGATTTAAGTAGATTTATTCATACTTGATGTCTCTCCAGAACCGTTCGATGAACACATTATCTATAGCTCTGCCTTTACCATCAATACTGAGATTTATATTATTGCTGAGTGCCATAGAAGTTAATTGATCAGAAGTAAACTTACTCCCATGATCAATATTGATAATTTCCGGTTTACCATGTTGCTCAACAGCTTCTTTAAGTACTTGTGTTTACCAAGATGCATCCATACTATTGGACACAAATCAGTTTACAATATATCTACAGTGTATGTCAGAAATAGACGTCAGGTACATGAATCCCTTCCTTATTGGAATGTAAGAGATATCTAGATATATCATTGTAATTGTGCCACCCATATCACTCCAACTTGTGCCACCTGTATCATTGAAAATGTGCCATTTTTTTTTAGGGTGATTTCTGGTGATAAAAATAGTTTTACTTTTTGACTTTTCTCATAGATTCCCCTTCTAATTGAATACGGTGTGCGGTATGTACCAACCGATCGAGTATGGCATCAGCGATATTGCTTTCCCCTATAGTTTCATGCCATGTGTTGACAGGTAACTGGGAAGCTATAATAGTGGCTTTCCTGCCATGGCGGTCTTCAATGATTTCCATCAGTGCTTGCCTTGCCATGCTGTCTAAAGGTTGTAGCCCAAAGTCGTCAATAATAAGCAGGTCTTGTTTTTCTATCCGGTTGATTTCCCTGATATATGTACCATCGGCCTTAGCCCCCTTTAATCTGGCAAACAACCTGGAAGTATTGCTATAGTAGGTTTTATATCCCATATGACAGGCTTGGTGGCCTAATGCAGAAGCGATAAAACTTTTCCCTGACCCTGTAGGCCCAGTAACAATAACGTTTTCCTTGGTTTTGATAAAATCACAATCGCTCAACCTGACCAACTGGTCTTTGTTTAGGTTCCTAGGACTGTTAAAGTCTATTTCATTAAAAAAGGATTTGTAGCGGAACTTTGCTTGGGTGGTAAGCCTTTCGATACGCCTGTTATCCCTGTCCTGCCATTCGGCATCTATCAGATAGGCTAGGAATTCGT
>JBLHWH010000361.1:0-3756 GCA_047628935.1 Halioglobus sp.
AAGTATTAAAGAAAAAAGTTACGAGGAAATGGGCGTTTTCTAACATGGTTTCAATGTTAAGCACACATATTATGAGCTATATTGATGCTGTGAAATTCCTGAATAATCCCGAAAAAGCATGGTCTGAAAAGAAAAAGCAAAATATTGATACAAACCAGCTGGAATTAAAATTGTCCAGTGCGTAATTAATGATAGTTTCTAGACCTCAGGGGTTCTGTTTCTAAAAATGAAACGCTATATATTATACATAAGGCTTTAAAGGGCAATTTATACACTTATTGAATTTTAAGCGGACACCACTACATCTAAAGTAAAATTTGAAAATTCTGAAGAATATGTAATTAATGGTTCATACAATGATAAACTATCAAATACGAACCTAGAACCATATATCATAGAGTATCCCGATATCACTGAAAGTTTGACGCTAGGATTATCCATCGAACTTTTATACTATCCCACAAGTAGAATTGGTATCGGATTAGAATATCAATCTAATTATGATTACATGACTTTCGACTCTAAGAAAATCTCAAATAGTTCTATCGGAATAAATCTCAACCTAAGGTTATTCTAAGATAGAGGATTAAACAAAATTCAAAATAACCATTTAAAAATACAATAATGAAACAGTCAATATATACACTATTAATATTAGCGTTCATCTCAATCTTTACAAGTTGCGCTAAGGAAGAGGTCGAGGATACTCGACTTGCGTACAGTGAAGACTCTATAAATCCAACTGATGAACCAAGTAGACTCAGCAGATCTATATCTATGAATGGAGTCAATGTGTCAAGTACCTTCAATTTTGATTTGGAGAGAAAATTCGAAAACTTCGTCATCAACCCTGACCTTAATGTAATCAATGGTTTAGAATCAGCATCAGTAACAAATGATAATTATCTATTCTTGACCTTCATAGTAGATCCTGCAGTTGATATCTCAGGCGCATACATTTACATATCCGGTGCAGATAATTACTGGAAAATAGAACTGGACTCGATCAATGAACTACTACAAGTCAATATTAAAATTCCAAAACATATCCAAGCAGGAGATTTCATAATCGAATATAGAATTTTTGATTCCGTTGGAAATGTGAGCCTCCCTAGACCCTGCTTTGTGAATATAGTAGATCAGAAGAGTGGGTGCTACGACTCAGTATCCGGTGCAGATGGTGTAACCGTCCGATCATATACTTTTGATGATTTCATAGGTCAAATAAGAGTAAGCTACGATACTTACTCTATACCTGACAGAGTAGACATCCGATATGGAAATGAATGGATATATAGCACAAGCCCGACTCTACCAAACAATACACATGCACCGATCATCAAGAGGTGCTCAGATGTAGTTCTTGGTGATGGATTTCTTGGTGCTAATGATGTAATTTATATAGACTACGACAAATCCATAGGCGAAAGAGTGGATGTCTATCTTTCTGGATGCCTCGACAGTTCTACAGCTTGGGATTTTACGATAAGCTGCGTTCAGTAAAATAGATAATACCGTTAGTTTTATTTTAGGGATAGTGCTCAAAGGCGCTATCCCTATTTTTATGCCACTTCATTTTCACGTTCACTTTTGCATCTAGCATTACTTCTATTTCATTGGTATTTTCTCTCATTTAATTCAATTCTAATACCATTCAATACTTAATAAACAGTAAACAATTTGTGGCAGAATACTAAAACTCATACCAGTAAAAAACAATAATAAAACGGGTGAAACATTCAGATATATACACAGGAAATCAGTCGACTCACACATAACCAATCACAATAGAGGACTAAAAAAGCTATCTTAGTATTACCAAATAAATGAATCAAGACTCTCATTATCTGACACTTACAATTTAACAAATAACACATATGATGAAATAAAAACAAAAAGCCAGAATAGTACTGAAATACATCCTGGCTCATGTAAGACTTATTAAAAATCACTAAACATTTTTATATTATGGATTTAATAATTCTTATCCTAGACTTTATTATCGAAGAGATTGCAGGTCTCTAAAATGATTTGACAAGTCGATTTGACCTGGTGCACTAGAAGTGCATCGGGTCATTTTATCTATAAATTTAAGCAATAGTTAGTATACATGCCCTACATTCAATTAAAAAATAATCACTTTTTCAATTTACTTAAGAGCCATCCTCTATAAACTAGGTATTCTGTCTCAATAATTTCATTTTCTAGCATGGCTGGGTCATTCGGCTTGGCTAATTTTACAAGAAATTTACAAAGGTTTTTCACACCCTCAAATGCAAATACATCCATGTTCTTTTCATTCCTCATAAGGTAATAATTCATAGATCGTACTCTATCTTCAATGAATGGAATATTATCTCTGTTCAACTCAAACTCTGAACAGATCAATAGCCATCTTGCTTTTAGTTCATGATCAAAATTTCGATATTTAATAGTAACCAATTTATCTATTACAAAATCATAATTACCTTTTTTAAAATTGATTTCCGATTTAGCTAATATTTTTGTTTCCTCTTCTGAAGAAGAGTCAACCAATTGAGCATGATTTTCAACAAAGTCTTCTGCCCAATCAAATGCTCCGCTACCACATGCTAAATTAAGAATATTGTAAAATCTTCTTGAAGGTATTTTTCCATTATTAATCAATAATCCGGAATCTATGCCGCGTTTATATAAATTTAATAACTCATTGCTTAAATGTAAATCTCCTATTTTGATTTGATGATTTAGATAAGAGGTTAAATGAATAAGTACAGCGTACTTTATACCTCTTGAAAAATTATCATTTTCAAGTATCCGCTTTAGATAGTCGTAGTTTTCCTGGTCTGTTTCTCTCTTTAGTGAAATTAGCCGAGTACAAATTTCACTTATTTCATCAGTAGAATGATGGGGTTTCAATTTTGAATTCTCTTCAGACCAATCTTCCTTTATTGTGATTTCTCGATTTACTAATTCAAGTTCATAAAAACTTGCTAATTTATCATAGAAATTGTTGATTGAAAAAATCGCTCCTTCTAAAATTATTCTTGAATCTGTGACAGTATTTGTCATATTTTCAAAGTATGTAAGGTGTTCAATTTGCAGTTTATAAAAATCATCCCACAAACTTATTGGAGCCTCATTTATTGAATTATTCATATCGTCCTTGAGTTTAAAAAAGTCCTTTTTAAGGCCTCTCTTAGCATAGGATTGCATCAATAGATTCCTAGATTGAAATTCATTACTCTGTACTTCAGAATAAACGAAATACCCTTCAATGGCAGTTGTTAATTTCACCAATACATTAGATAATGCATGAGGCGTCAAACTTGGTTTAATAGAATTCAATAGTTTCAATCTATCCCAATCTGGCTTACTTAATCGACTTTTATTTGTCTTATAATAGGATATAACTTGTGCCTGAGAAGACGATGCATTATACACAGACTTTGCATAGGATACGTATGACTTCCAGTCATTATCGGAAAATGTTCTTAAATACGATATAACTTTTGGAGATTGCATAGAAATAAATTTCTGTGCCGAAATATAGGTAAAATATAACTTTACGCTTTGATCAAAATGCATATTGGAGCAATTCTCAATATCATTTTCTTTAAATACCAAGTTAGAATATTTGATTGATTTTTTGTAACTACTCAGGTACTTTCAAATATTAAAAAAATACCTTATATTTGGATTAACCAACACAAGGAGTGTAAAATAGAGCTTTCATAAAAAGCTTTAAAGATCGACACAAGATATCAACAATTAGAA
>JBLHWH010000362.1:0-3696 GCA_047628935.1 Halioglobus sp.
CAATGTCAGTATTTTGAGTGCCAGATATTATAGTTATTGGATTTGTACTTATAGTACCATCGACTAATATCCCATCACTATCAAGTGAGGTGTCTGTTCCCGAATTTGTAATAGTAAGAGAAAAAAAATCGTCTGCATTTGCTTCCAAAGTGTATACACCAGGAGTTAAATCTGTAAATTCGTATTTGCCATTTGCATCCGTAATCGTAGAGTCTAATAGCGTGCCATCATCACCTTTAAGATATAGGATTACATCTGGAAGTCCAGACTCATCTGCGTCTTGGATGCCATCTTCATTCAGATCTTCCCATACAAAATCACCTATAGAGCCCAATGCTAGAAAACCAGCATCAATACTGTCTACATCACCTCCCGTGAGATAAGAAAGGATGATTGGTGTGCCGTCATAATCATTGTCAGTTTCTGCATTTCCATTGTTCAAAAGAGTAGTAACAAACCCCGTAGGATTCTCAAACGAAATCAGATAATCACTAGATGGGATGTCCATGAATTGATAAAATCCATTAACATCAGTAGTTGTAATTGTTCCACTTGTCAGGTTATTAGAAATATTGACATTAATTCCTTCTATACCAGGTTCGTCTTCCTGCTGAATACCATCTCCATTCAGATCTTCCCATACATAATCACCTAAAGTAAGTGATTTAGAAAGTCCTACATCGACGTCGACAACCTCCTCTCCAGAATTTACAGATATAAGATCTGTTGATCCTATTCCAAGAGTGTTTGTAATGTCACTATCGTTTTGTTCAGAGCCGATATTAGGTATCACAAATGTGAATCCGTCTTGCAGTTCAACCTCTATGAAATAATCACCTTGAAATACAGCTGGAAATAAGTATTCGCCATTATTATCCGTGCTAGTTGATGATAGGAATGCACCATTCGATTCGTAAAGATTGACCAATACGTTTGCTTGGGGCGTGTCAGTATTGTCATCAGTAAAGTTTCCGTTTTGGTCAAGGAATACTTCACCAGATATCATTCCTGGATTACAATCTTCAAAATTAAATTTTCTACAACATACACCTTGGGTATTGCCTGCAAAAAAGGACTCTACACAGATTTCGTATGTCCCAAGTTCTGCATAAGAAGGACCTATATTGATCGCAGCATCATTTTCTGAATCAGAAATCAATTCCCAACCTTGAGGAATATACCATTCATATGTGACTTGAGGATCATCTGATTTATCTATATAAAAGGGAACGCATGCATGATCAGTACAGACAGCGTATAGAGGAATATAGTGCACTACTATCTGTATATTGTCAATTAAGACCTCTATTGATTGAGCTAATTTATTTCTTACCTGTAGCACATATCCAAAGTTTGGATTGTTAACCATGAATTGATTTAGATCTAGGCCCCAATCATCATTTTCGTTGCCATATCTCCAAATAAAATCTGTGCTGTCTGAAGTTGCTGGCCAATCCTTGTCAATCGGTAGGGCGGATGTTGCCTTATTTTCTCCGGCTCTTTGTCCTTGATAATTGAGGAGTTGTACAGTAAGTCCTTCTGCGTCTCCTTCTCCTTGAGTATGTCCTTCGACAAATATTTCAATTCCAGTTATTTTAGCTCCCTTTGGGATGTTGAAACTCATCTTTTCTCCGAATGCCATTGTTGATCTTCGATATCCATCGAGAGAAACAATAGCATAGTTATCATCAGAAAGACGAAGATTGTCCAAGTTCTGCCAAGATGTGAAAAAAGGAAATAGATTTTGACGAGTATCGTTTGCAGCATTAGGAACCTGTTCGATGCGTGGTTCGAAATCAACCCTTATTGGGCAATGTGCAGCCGTCTGTGCAAAAGTATGATTACAAGTAATCATCATCCAAAGGAATATGCCAACGCATAAACCCTTCGGGGTGTAGTTTTCTTCTTTGAAGCCCATTATGTGTGTAGTTTGTGGCTATGAAACCCATACATAACAGTAATATATAATGTATTAACAGTTATGTACGACACAAATATAGATAAATAATTTTTATATATATAAATAATTGTAATATAAAATATAAAAAAGATTTTGGCTTATAATTTTTGATCTTCAGATATTTAGGACTTTTATTCCAAATTCAACATTCGAAATTCCATATTTAAATTTCTTTTAGGAATGATAATTAAGTAAAATATTATATTTTAAGGAGGCTATTTTTTTCTTCGGTAAGACAAAAAATGGACAGGCATAGTGAATGTGAATCAATCACTCAACCCTACGCAATTTACAAATCTCTAAAAGTAGCTATGCTGAGTATTTTTAATTAAGTGATACAAGAATAGAGGGTTATATCGAGAGTGAAGGCTTATGGTTTATTGACGAAGCTCCCTTAGACCCAGCTCAGAACAAGCGCATTTTGAGATGCATAGCCATAGCTATGAGAGGAAAAATAGCAGAAGTTCAATAAAAATAATGCTTTGCTTGGAGATAGTCATTTTAATCTCATATCACTTAAAAAGGTCCGAGGAAGAAAGAGACCTCCAAAAGTGATATGTTATTTATTTACCACTCCTTAGCATTATTCTTTATACTTCTTTTTGCTAGCTCTTTTCTTTCGCTTACCACTAGTTGGTACCTCTAGTTTATCGATGATATCATCCATCGTCATTTTTGACTCATCAGTGAGGTGCACTATTTCTCGTGCATCATCAGGATCGATTTTTAGGACTTTTATTTCTTTAGTAAGATATTGTTGGATTGATTTGAGCATTGGTTTTTCTTCCTTACTACAAAATGTAAATGCGAGACCAGTATTTCGACCTCTACCAGTACGACCGACCCGGTGTACATAGCTTTCTTGTTTGTCTGGCAAATCATAATTTACAACATAATTTACATTAGGTATATCTATTCCTCGGGCACTTACATCAGTAGCAATCAATAATGTAGAAGTTCCTTCTGCGAATTCTTTGAGTACAGCCAGTCTGTCTTTTTGTTCTATGCCACTGTGCATTGTTGTAGCATCGATTCCTACTCTAGCCATGGCAGATTTTACTCTTTCTGCACGGACTTTGGTTCTTACAAAAACGAGCATTTTGTCACCTTCATTTTCTCTTACGAGGCGTTCTAAGAAAAACCTCTTCTCTTCCATCTCCACGAATATTACGGAATGATCTACATTTTTACTGACAGGATCTTTTGGACTGATTTGGATTCTGACTGGTTTATTTACGAGGGAATAGGCTAATTTTTTAATCTTATCATTAATAGTTGCTGAGATAAAAAGTGTCTGCCTGTTTTTAGGAAGCCATTTGATTAACATCTCGATATCCTTGATGAATCCAAGATCAAGCATATGGTCCGCTTCGTCTAAGACCAAGTACTTTACTCTGTTTAGTTTAATATGACCTTGACTTACTAGATCAAACATTCTACCTGGGGTTGTAACTAAGATATCTATTCCCTTTTCTAGTTTGGCTATTTGTGGTCCTTGTTCTACACCACCAAATACAGAAAAACTAGTAGCCTTAAGCTTTCTTGAAAACTTGGTGAACACATCATTTATCTGAATAGCCAATTCTCTAGTAGGTACCATTACGATACATTTTATACCATCAGGTCTACTCTTGAAATTCATCATATGAATCTTATGCAGGATAGGAATAGCAAATGCAGCGGTTTTACCAGTTCCTGTTTGAGCAATTGCTAGCATGTCTTCCCCAGCAAGTATA
>JBLHWH010000363.1:0-3635 GCA_047628935.1 Halioglobus sp.
TGGCGGGTTTAACAGTTTGACTGGTTCGTCATACGCTGAACTTGACAATGTAATCGACGGATTTTTAACCATGAATTCTGGAATTTGGAATGTTGAATCAATACTAGAAGAATATAAAGATTTAAGAGGAGATTTGAGTAAACTTGGAATTGGTAATGGACCATCTGGTATATTGCCAGGAGAAGGTGAATCAAACCTAGGTGGTGAAAAACACTGGACTAAGGAAACGATTAAAATATGGGTATGGTGCTGGGAAGACATAGTAGATTTTGGGTTATCATCAGGACAAGGTTCTGGAGGAGGAAGTACTTCGACAATTCCAGACTTTTGGCCAGATATGCAAGAATTGCAGGAATGCTTTTCCGTAAATGATGTTTTTGATATTGACCCCCAATCAGGAGGTAATGCAGATGCTAGCTTTACTGGTGATGTAGAAATGTGTACGCTTTGGAATACTTACTTATCAGATTGCCTTTCAACAGATTTTGAAGGAGTGTCAGCCTCGTCTTATTTTACGCCTTATCAACATCATGATTCCCCATATGCTATATGGGCAGAATTAAAACATGATTATCCAGAATTATTTAATGAGATAATTAATAATGAGCATGGATGTTTTACAACAGACCAAGCGGAGGATCTTGTTGATAATGGAAATGATACCACAACTGATACTGATAATTCAGAATTAATAGAATGCGTAGATATAGCATATAAAGAATTTATAACTGCATACGGATTGGAATTGACGAAATTTGAAGAGTCTGAAATTAAAAATGCTGCAATTGCTAGTGATGATTGTGGTAAAGTTGATTGCCTCTTAGTAGAAGCATACGGTAATAGTTACATTGAAAACATCGAAAATTCAAATGACTGTACAGGAAAGTATATTGAAGATCTAAAGAATATTTTTGATGCAAGTAATTGCGATCTAAAGAATTTCTCCAACGCATATAGAGATTACTTTGGAATAACAGAATCCACAGAAGAACAAACAGTGCCTACAATTGGTATTAATGATGTTTTATGTGAAAATATGTTTACTGTTACATCTGTAGAAGATGATTTACATGTATCTGCGGGTGTAAGTGCTCTTAATTTCCAAGTTGTGAATAGTGATGGAATTACTCTTTCTGTCTCTCATCCTTATTTACAAATAATGATGGCAGAAGATATTGGTGCTTGTGCTCAAGACTATACTCATGAAAGTATAATGGCAGAATCAGTCAATGCAGCGATAACTGAAATAGAGACATTAATGGTAAATTTTCCATCTTATGAGGCACTTAATGAATCGATAGATTTTGGAGACAATTCTATAATTGATGATGCCTTCCAAAAAATATTATTTAAAAACATTTGGGATATTTACTATAATTGTGGAGCATCTCCAAGCGGAGGGCCATTATTAAGTAATAATACCGAGTGGGGTGATAAATGTAATACCATTTATAATCAATTATCAGAGAATAATATCAATGATTGTAATTAATAAAATACTATACTTTTTAGTCTGTATCATATTATTGTCTTCTTGTTTTGTTAACAAACATCAAGATGCAAAATGTGTACTTGATAAAGAGAATAATATCATAAAAGGATATGATGTAAGTGTTAAAGAGTTTTATGATGAGGTACATTTTTTACCAAGAATTATTGAAGATTTTTTAATTGGAGGAAAAAAACCAACTATAGAATATAGGGATTTCTATAAAAAAACATTGAGTAAAAATAGGTTTGCTGGCTATCATATCTATGGTTGTGCTGATACTACTTGGGCTAAACAAACAATGGCTTACCATTTAATTGATAAATATCACATCAGTAGGTATGACTCTACTTATTATGATACTGTCTATACAATTTCTGTTCTAGATGAATCGAAACTAGAATACAGTAAGGATAGTTGTCAACAATTAGTATTGTTTGGAAGTACTTTCAATGATATTGTTGTGACAGATTATAGATGCATTTCTTGGGGAATGATCTGTCATTCTCTCATGCCAGGAATGAATACTTCCACAAATTCTATCGAGGGCGAAGACAGAGTAGGTTATTATGACATCAAAATACCTGCATACATTTATAGGGATCAAGGATTACATGCCTATCAAAATTACTTAAAGAATTGGTTAGGCTTGGAGATAAAATTTGAAAGGGTAGATACTATAAAAATTGGGGTTTATGAGTATAGGGAATAGTTAGTGTCTCTTCAAACACCATAAAATTCACAGGCTATAACATTGCATAATCAGAGAAGAATCCGCTATTGCGGATTCCTCTCGATATGCTTGAGCGTTATATTTAATAAATCAAAATTATAAATGAATAGAAAGTGCAATTTCAAAATCATGTTTTCTTGTATCCTTTTTTCAATACAAGTTAACTTTGTATTTTCTCAAAATGAAGAAGTGCTAAATCCGAAAAGCTATTTATCCGAAAAAAAAATAGACCACTCTATCAAGACAATATCTGAAAGTAAGTATATACCGATTACTGATGATGAAACAATAGAGATTGATACTGTGATAATATTTGATGATAAAGAGTATCCCCTAAAATTAAATTCGTTTTCACATTCAAAATTTGAACCTACAAAAGAAATTGTTTCACATTATGATAGTAGAAGAAACAAAAGAACCAGTTGGACTTATGAATATGATGATAACGATAATCTTAAATGCAGTGTACTTAATCATAAAGGAAGTCAGAATAAAATTGGTAATTGGAGAGATTTTGATAATGGATTTAAATATTGTCAATTATATGATGAAAAGAATAGAATTATTAAAATTACACAACAAGACGGTAGCGCTCCAATCCAAATTAACGCAATCATTAATTACCGAGATGATGGTTTAATTAGTAAAATTAAGCTAGCTCTTCCTTGGGGAGAAAATTTTCATGTTTATCAAGCCGAAGAAATTGGAGATACTATTAGATACAGGCGATCTTTTGAAACGACAAAAGATAAAAAAGGCAAAAAAGAAATTGAAATAGGTGAAAAATCTCCTATAGTGTTCTTTAACTTAATCAAGGACAAAAATAATTATGTCTTGTATCGAGAAGAGACTGAAAGTAGAACCAATAAATCTAAAATAGTAGAGAAGCAAGTTTTTGATGAAGAATGGAATATCGTCGAAAAGCTCAAATATGAAGGAGAAGAAATTAATTTTCATGAGAATTTCATTTACAATAATATAAATGAAATAATCGAAATTAAGAATTCACTAAATAGTAGTTCGGAATCATACAAATATGATAATTTAGGGAATCTAATATTTATGGATAATAACTATCTATTGATACATCGAAGGTACGATGAGAGGAATAATAGGGTATTGGATTTTAAAATATATAAGGATACAGGATTATTAAAGGAAGTGTCCGCAAGAGAAATAACATATAAAGAATACTAAAGATAACATGTGACATGACGATCATGCTTCCGTTGTCAGCACGCCGCATGTACTTAACGTTATCTGCAATAAGGGCGAACTAAAGAAGCAAATGTTTAAAGAGATATTAGAACATATAGAAAAGGAAGGAAGACTTTGCAAAACAAGTCTAGGTATGGTAAATGATCTTTGTCAATTTTGGACAAAGGAATCATCTAATATCCTTAATTCGCTTAA
>JBLHWH010000364.1:0-3575 GCA_047628935.1 Halioglobus sp.
ATAGCTCATCAAGCATTAAGGAAACGATAAATGGATTTAATAATTTCATTATAAATGAACAAAAAGACTTCTACTTGTTTGTTCGGGCTAAAAATAAAAAAGGAATATATTACGTAGGAAAAAGTCGAACTGGAGATATATCAGAAACTGGAAAGAGAATACTAGATAAACCTTACATTCTAAAAGGAAGTATTATAACTTTAGAAAAGGCGATTAATGAAAGCCTATGGGATCAAATGGGCTGGAATAGATGTGACTTATCTATTAGAGGGCTTAAACTCCCTAACCTTTATGTTCAAGAATACTATAAAGGAATAGCATTTAGTACAGATAAAAGAGTAGGAAAGAGAATAAACTATCCGTATATCTATATGATGTCTGAAATAAATAATTATTTAGACCATCTATTTAAACTAGGGAAGGAAATATTGAATCAAAATTTAATTAGTGGAAAGTTTATTTGTATTGGTGAAATAACTAGTGAAGAATATATAGTACTAAATTATGCCAAAAGTAATACAGAACCTACAGTTGAAAAGTTTTACTCTACTTTTATAATTGCTAACTCAATTGAGGAATATATTAATCATAATTATGACAATATAGAAAATGAAGTAGACCACTCAATTTAAATAGAAAAACATATAGATGTATCCAACACAACCAAATGTAAAATAACCACTAAATGAACATAAATCTATCAATACAAAAATACATCCTCCTAATAACAGGATTCCTATGTTTATACACCTCGACCTCTGCCCAAGACCCACAAGTACTCCGCGTATCTCGGATATTTGAGGATGGTAGAATGACAGAAACATTACAAAGAAATGGAGATCACTTTTATGCGATAATAGAGAACCGTGACAATTCTGAATCTTCAAGGTACCTTACGGATGATCTTGAGATTGATAGCTTCGTACATATAGCTATTCCCGATTCAAATGGCTTTGTGCAAACAAGTGATCAAAGTAAAGTTATTCTAGATTATAAAATAGGAGAAGGCTTTGTAAACTACGATTACATTAGCAATCCTGGCAATCTCTCTGGAGGCTACCAACATACTGGAGGATTTTATAAAAATGATTCTATAATTGCCATGGAATCGGTATCAACTCATTGTACTCTAAATGGTAAGACGTATGTTCCTGAAGTATTGCCAGAGACCGCCGAATATGAATGTTACATTGCCGTGATTAATTATGTGACCGATTCACTGATGTTTTGGACTAAAGCTTCTGAAGCTTCACGCATAGAAACAGATATGATGACAGTTGATGGAGACTACTTATACGTGGTGACTAGGACAAATGAAGACACATTTGAATTTATGGGAGAATTTTTCCCTGAAGTCATTGACCCCAATTGGAATGTTAAACACATTCACAAAATCAATTGGAGGACAGGTGTAAAAGAATGGTCTAGACAATTTAGCACTGATATTGATAAAGATCACCTATTTGATATAAAAGTTATTGAAGATGGCAATCTTGTCATTGCTACGAAAATGTCTGGGCGTACCTATTGGGATGGCGTACCTATACCAGAGAATACTGTGTATGATACAGGATATGCTTTTTTTAAAATAACGCCGGACGGTGATCTGATCGATTATATACAATCTACTTGTAACTGTAAGGGGTTTCATAAGATACAGATAGAGGAGGATGGGTCATTGATGTTGCATGGAGCACAAAGAAATATGCCTAACATCACTCTAGGAGATGTAGAAATAGAAAAATATTCAGAAGATGGGATTGCGATTTTTGGGTACGTACCACCTAACTGGGAGAATCCATGGATGAAGCTATATCAGAGCAGTCATGCTGCTGTAGTAATAGGAGGGGGTCTCACATTAGATAACCTCGTAGTACCTTTTATCATATTCAAAGAAAGTATTGATGTAGAAGGGCATATTTTTGAATCAGAAGATATTGGTTTATTTGAAGATGGTGGAGATGGGAGAGCGGAGAATGTGCTTATAACATACAATCCTGATGGGACAATGCATGATGATCCTATATCTATACCTTTAGACGCTAGAATTTATGAAATAATAGAGGTGTCAGAAGATCACTTTTTGTTTTATGTGAAAGAAGAATCGAACTCTATATCCACGATATATGGTACAAAATTAGATGATTTTAATAACTCCAATTTTATGATTTTAGAGGTAGAAGGCGATTTATTTGATATCATAAATAATTTAGATGATTTATTGAAGCCTTACCTTTTTAAGCCTAATGTGTATCCTAACCCTGCAATGTCAGGAAGGGAAATTACAGTTGAGTATAAAGCGGAAAATACGGGACCAGTCTCACTGCATTTAGTTGATAATTCAGGAAGAATGATCCCAGTCGAGTATTATCACAATAGCAAAGAGGATATACAAATAACGCTTCCAGAGATTCCGTCAGGAGTATACACTTTACACTTTACAATTGGAGTCAACAATACACAAACAAAAATTTACATTAAATAAATTAATTATATGAAAAATTTAAACTTCCTTATTCTATTCAGTTCCTTTTTATTCGGGTCTATGAATATAGATGCACAGTGTACAGACAATATAGTATCCTATAAGGTATATTCGGAGTCTTTTGGTAGCTCTGGAACTGTTACTTTGAATAGTTCTACAACAAATCCAATATTGATACAGACATTAAGTGACCTCAGGCTTAAAAATGTTACCTTGCCAGATGGTACAAGTGGCACAAGTCTTTGTACTGTTTACGCTTCGATGGAGGATGAGCCACCACAACTATCAACAAATACTATAGATGTAACCCAAGGAAACTTATCGGCCAGAAGGCAGGAAATGGTGTTCTTTCACATATCGGCCGCTCGGAACTTTGCATTGGCTAATTTCCCATCGACAGCTGTCTCGGGTCTAGATGGAAATCTTAAATTCAAAGTTGAAGATCTAGGTGAACCACAATTTATGGTTGATGATGCAGGAGGTACAGTTAATATTGATTACAGAAAGCGAGATGAGATGGACGGAGGAGGTGATCCATATAAAGCTTTTTCGGAGGATGCTTTTGCGATAGCAAGTGGTTATTTTCAAGCTGCACATCAGCAGTCCTTGACTATGAATATGTCACTGGCTAAGGAATTGCCTGCAAATGAAGGTGTTCAATTTGCTATTTCTGATTATTTGTCATATCGATATATGTCGTCTATGGGGTTTGCTTCGGGCACTGTTATGTATACACGTGCAGGTGATGGAAGTATGGAGTGGTCAACTTTGGATATTGATTATTCTAAAATAAATTATAATTATTTTGATTATATATTTCAAGAAGAAATGTCATCTCAACAGCAATCAGAGTTGCTGTCAGCTGTCTTATATTATCTTAGCAATGATGTTGATAATGGTGTTGGGGATGATATTGTAGATGCTATGGTTGTCAACGCTATGGTAAATCTAAACAATAACACGGTAGAGAATCAAGGAGACGCTGCACAAATTCTATACGCCCAAGCTCTAGAAAATGGACTAGGCACTGATGACTTGTGCAAAATTATAAATTTTTTCACAATTGTCTATGGAGATGATTTTAGAGATG
>JBLHWH010000365.1:0-3563 GCA_047628935.1 Halioglobus sp.
CGGTATTTCTACCAACCAGTAAAAATGGAACAAAAGGAATGAATAAGACAAAAACTACAATCTATATACCTCAAGACATAATGAAAATGACAAAGAGCAGAATGAAAAATAGGGCGGGTGCAACATTCAACGGGACGATGCTTGACCTAGTAAGGATTGGTTTTGAGAAAGAAATGACGCTAGAACTAATAGATTTATCAGAAAAATTAGAAGAAAAAATAAATACCATCTCGAATGAAACTAATAAAAATACAACTGAAATAATGATTAAAAAACTACAAACAAGTTTAGTTCATACCTTATGTATTGCGCGAAGGTTTGCACACAAAGATGATCCAGAATTATTAAAAACTGCTGATAATGATGCAAGCCAATTGGCTAATAAGGGGTAGGTTATGTCTAACAATAGAACTAATGGAATAACAGGTTTAACTCGTGGTGGTCAAATCATACACCACTACTTACTTATGCTGTTTGAAGTGGCAACAAAGATATTTTCTGTGGCATTCTTTTTTAGTTTTATTGTATTTGTAGTCATGATTTTTTGGCTAACATCAAAGCAAGAATTTATATCTGCTGCGAACTATTTTCAAGCGTGGTATGTCATTGATCTGACAAATTCTACGGGCAATGTTTTTTATTTTACTGACTGGTTAAAGTGGGATTATAGGTCTGCTTCTGCTGTTTATAATCACGAAACAATTCAATTATATTCGCGTAATTTTAAAAGCTATTTGTATATTTCTCTTTTCATATCGAGTTGTGTTTTTGGGTTATTTTACTTAGTGGCTTTCATTTACTTAATTAAGAAAGGTAAGTCATTAAATGATGAAACTAATCTAAGAGGATCAACTCTTATTACGGGTGAACAAGCTTCTGAAATCATTAATTCACAGAAGAACAAATACCCTATTGGTAGTTTAATGATTGGAGAAATACCATTACCTAAAGCTATGGAGCCTCAAAGTTTCCTAATTATTGGAGCGCCAGGTTCAGGTAAGTCGGTCATAACATCCAAGTGGATTGCTAATCTTAGGAAGGAAAAAAGGAAGGCGTTTATTCTTGATAGAAGTGGCGGGTTTATTGAGAAATTCTACGATCCATCTAAAGATATTATTATCAATCCTTATGATACAAGAACTGCACATTGGAGTATTTTTAAAGAATGTAAAGCGGATTATCACTATACATTTGTTGCTAATACACTGATTAAGAAAACAGATAAAGATGTCCCTTTCTGGCCGCTAGCTGCTCAATTAGTTTTCAAGTCTTTACTCATGAAAGAAGCAGTACAAGATAATCCATCTATGTCATCTTTAATGCATAACATAATGCGTTGTAGTTTGGATGAAATGGTGAATGCCTGTAAAGGAACTGATGCAGCGAGTGTATTTGATAGTGAGGGTATGAAAATGGCTGCAAGTATACGCTCCGTTATATCCTCTGAAGTTCAAATATTAAGGGTAATGGATACTGATAAAGGAGACTTTAGTGTTCGTGATTGGGTAAATAATGAGTCGGAAGGGTTCATTTTTGTTAGTACATTGAAAGATCAGGAAGAAGCATTAAGACCATTTATTACCCTTTTATGTGACATATTTATGAATAGTGTTATGACATTAAAGCCTGATTTTAATAGAAGAATATGGATACTTTTAGATGAAGCTCAAGCGCTAGGAAACTTGAAATCTCTTCCATCTTATTTGGCAGAATCAAGAAAGTATGGCGGCTGTTGTATGGCAGGTTTCCAAGGATACTCACAGGCTAAAAGAATCTATGGCGATGAAGGTGTAGAAGAATTAAGTGATCTGTTTGCAACATTTATAGTTATGGCGTGTAACGGCAACAAAACGGCTGAATGGTCTGCTAAACAGTTAGGTAAATCGGATAATATTGAAGTAAATGAATCGCTTTCCTATGGTCTAAACTCTGCCAGAGATGGTGCAAATTTGCAAAATACTAGAAGAGAAAGAGATGTAGTAATGCCGTCACAACTACAAAACCTAGATGATCTTGAGGGCTATGTAAGGTTAGGAAAGGGCATACCAGTAGCTTCATTTTCTGAAGTATATGTTGATCGTAAAAGTGTTGCAGAGGCATTTATTATTGATGAAGAAATTATCAATAGACAAATGAATGACTTGAGAAAAGGTGCAGATGAATCTAAATCTACGCACGATAGTAAGTCTAGTAATAGAGGTGAAGATGTTGATTCTTCTTTGCATAACTCCGCAAATCAGCTAAATGAATTTTTTGTTCCAGGTGATGATGACGCTTCAACTGTGGTTTCAGATTTGAATGAATTAAGTTCAATTAATAATTCAGATTCAAATAACGCTTTTGAGATCGTGGATACATTCAGTGATGATTATGAGATGGGACGATAATGATTTCTATCGCAAAATTAGGTGGAGCTGGTCAAGCATCTTCATACTATGACAAGGCAGATTATTATACAAAAGGTCAAGAGAAGGCTGATATATCTTCTAAATTCTCTGGTGAAATGGCTAAAGATCTAAAGCTTGAGGGGGCAATTGATAAAAAAGAATTTACGAAATTATTAAATGGTATTACTCCAGACGGTCAGCAATTAGGAACCACTCGCGGTGGGAAAAATGAGCATACGCCAGGATGGGATTTAACATTTTCAGCGCCTAAGTCTCTTTCGATATTAGCTTTGGTGGGTAACGATAAAGCTTTGATTAAAGCGCATCAAGCGTCAGTTGATTCGACACTTAAATACCTTGAAAAAAATATACTGAAAGGACGAATACATGCCTCTGGTCAAACTATACCAGTCGATTTAAAGAAGGCTTTATTTGCACAATTTACTCACACAACAAGTCGCAAGCTTGATCCTCAATTACACACGCACTCAGTTTTATTAAATATGGGTGTTGATAAGTTCGGTAATACACGATCTATCGACTCTCGCGCTATTTATGATAATTCAATGTTACTTGGTCAAATATATAGAAATGAATTGGCAAGACATGCAAAAGAGTTAGGTTATAACGTTGTATGGGATGCCAAAAAAGGTCTATTTGAAATAGGCGGTGTAGATGAAAAGCTACTGAAAAACTTTTCAAAGAGAAGCGAAGAAATTAGGCAGATTGCTTCTGAGAAGGGTGTAGATTCAGCTAAGGATTTAGAAAAAATAACCCTCGCTACTCGTGAAAATAAGAAGAATATTTCAGGTGATGAAGTAACAAATTCATGGGATAAGCAAGTTACGGAGTTAAATTTAGATCCTAGTAAGTTAGTTGATTCTGCAAAGGAACATAGTAAAAAATATGAGAATCAAAATGCTAAACGAAACATGTTTGGTGGTAAGTTTTCATTTAAAAAAGAGTCGATAGACGAAAAAGCCATGTTTGGCGTACAAAAAGCTGTAGAGCATTTATCCTATTATGACTCTGCATTTAAAGAAAAAGATTTATTAAAAGAGGTGCTTTTATTTACTAGGGAGCATGTAGGTATAGAAAAAATTACTGAAAGCTTAGATAAGCTAAAGAAGGAAGGGTTGGTTATTGAATCAAATAGTCATGAAGGTATGTTGACGA
>JBLHWH010000366.1:0-3558 GCA_047628935.1 Halioglobus sp.
ATTTTGATGCGCTTGATACTATTAAGTTAAATTCAAAGCAAAGACAATCATTTCTTGCAATGCTGTTGTTATATTTTGAATTACATTTGGGCAGTTTTAGAAAGCCAAAATCATTAAAAATTTTCAATCAGATATTTAATTAAAGTTTATGAAATTAAGACTTTCAGTTTTATTTATTTTTTCTTTGATAATAGGCCATTCTCAAACCGTAACAGTTTTAGATGGAGTTACAAAAGAGCCTATAGTTGGGGTTGCTATTTTCAACTTTAAAAAGGATAAATCTGTAATAACAAATTTAGATGGGAGAGCTTCACTCGAGCTTTTTGATGTAAATGAAACGTTATATTTTCAAAATTTCTTGTACAAGAAAAGGACTATTAAAATCGCAAAATCAGGTATTGATTTTACCGTTTACCTCGAGCCAAATATTGAAGACTTAAATCAAATTGTAATCTCTGCATCCAAATTTGAGCAGAGCAAAAGAGATATTCCTCAAACCATAGTTAATATTAGCGCAAAAGATATTGCCTTTGAAAATCCTCAAACCAGTGCCGATCTTTTGGAGAGTACAGGTAATGTATATATTCAAAAAAGTCAATTAGGTGGCGGAAGTCCTATGATTAGAGGTTTTTCTACAAATCGATTGTTAATTACAGTAGATGGTGTTAGAATGAATAATGCCACATTTAGAGGCGGAAACTCACAAAACGTAATTTCTATTGATCCATTTACCATTCAAAATACAGAAATAACTTTAGGAGCAGGCTCTGTAGTTTATGGAAGTGATGCCATTGGTGGAGTCATGAGTTTTTACACTAAAAAACCACAACTATCATATAGAGATTCATTGTTTTTTAGTGCCAATTCAGTTGTCAGACATGCCTCTGCTAATAATGAAAACACAGGCCATTTAGATTTAAATTTTGGACTAAAAAAATGGGCCTTTCTAACTAGTGTAAGTTATACAGATTTTGATGACCTTAGGATGGGTAGCAATGGTCCTGATGATTATTTAAGACCAGAATATGTTGAAACTATTAATGGAGAAGATGTTATTGTTCAAAATGAAAACCCTCGTATTCAAACGCCAACCGGATACGATCAAATCAATTTTTTACAAAAAGTCAGGTATGAGCCAAAGGAGAGTTTAAGTTTTGATTTAGGACTTTATTACTCAACGACTTCGAGCTATCCAAGATATGACAGGTTAATAAGGTATAGAGATGGCACCTTACGTTCTGCAGAGTGGGACTATGGTCCACAAAGCTGGTTTATGGGTAGTCTTCAAGTGACCAAGTTAAGTAGTAGTTCAAACTTGTATGATAAAATTCAGGCAACTGCTGCATATCAAAATTTCCAAGAAGGTAGATTTGATCGTGATTTTCAATCAACTATTAGAAATGTAAGGGAAGAAGCAGTAGATGCGTATTCGCTAAATGTTGATTTTGAAAAAGGTTTAAATGACAAGAGTAAGCTATTTTATGGCTTAGAATATGTTTATAATAAGGTCAACTCTACAGGAGAAGAAATAGATATAGAAACAAATACAACAAGCCCAACAATCACACGATACCCTAACGGTTCTAACTGGCAGTCTATAGCTGCCTACGCTAGTTTTAAATATAAGCCAAATACCAAATTTGTATTTCAATCGGGATTGCGATATAATCAAGTTACCGCTAATGCAGATTTTACTGAGAACAATGAGTTTCTAAACTTACCTTTTGATGCTACAAAACTTGATGCAGGAGCATTGACTGGAACCGCAGGTATAAGTTGGATTCCTAGCGAGATGATCCAATGGAAATTTAACGCTTCTACAGCGTTTAGAGCTCCAAATATTGACGATATAGGTAAGGTGTTTGATTCTGAACCTGGATCAGTAGTCGTTCCAAATCAAAATTTGAAACCTGAGTATGCGTATGGAGGAGAATTAGGACTAAAACTTAATTTTGATAATACGTTTATAATAGATATGGCAACGTATTATACGTTTTTGGATAACGCTCTAATTAGAAGAAATTATACTTTAAATGGGGAATCTCAAATAGAATATGATGGAGAATTGAGCAATGTACAAGCTATTCAAAATGCATCTAAAGAGTGGATCTATGGTTTAGAAGTAGGTATGAAATTAAATATTTCTCAACAGCTACAACTCACATCACAATATAATATTATAGGAGGTACTGAGCAAGACGAAGGTGTTGAGGTTCCAGTGCGACATATAGTGCCAAATTTTGGAAATACACATGTTACATGGGAATCTGGTAGATTTTTAATAGATGCTTTTGCGGAGTACAACAATGAATTATCATTCAATAAACTAGCACCTTCAGAGCAATCTAAAGATTTTATATATGCCTTAGATGCCAATGGAAATCCTTATTCGCCTTCATGGTACACTTTAAATTTGAGAACTAGATATCGCTACTCTAAAGCCCTAACAATAACAGCGTCTTTAGAGAATATGACAGATCAACGTTATCAAACCTATTCTTCTGGTATTGCAGCAGCAGGAAGAAATTTGATTTTAGCTTTGCGTTATAATTTATAAGTTTTTAATAGTAGAACTAAAAAAGGGTTTCAGTGATAATTCTGAAACCCTTTTTATTTATTTTTTTCTTCGGAAATTAAAACCGCTTCACTGCTTTTTTGGTGATGACTTGTCCGCTAGAAAGAGTTATTCTAGCAATGTAAGTCGCCTGACTTAATTGAGATAAATTATACGTTTCAGTACTGTTTTGCCCTCTTAATTTATAGATCGTTCTCCCTAATATATCTAAGATTTCAACAGTATTAATAGTCCTATTCTTCCCTACGGAAATTTTCACATCTCCATTACTTAGTTCTATAATAGATACAGCGTTAGGGTATAATTCGTTTTCATTTACTGAAAGTGCTTCCGGTTGAAAAACAATTTCAAAACGGTCGTTGAATTCTCCAGTTTCCGAAGTAAATGTATAATCATTTAAGCTTAAGTCATGAGTGATGTTCATAATGTTATCTTTAAGATAGACTGTGTTAGTAGTCATGAAGTCACCTTCTAATTGCCCAATTGAGAATTTGTATAACGTCGCTTCATTTATTAGGGTATAGAAACCTAACGGAATCACTTCATCAAGTGTTAAGCTATTTGAGTCTTTACCTTGAATTGCAAATTTCTTATCGCTACTAGTTTCAATCAATGAGTATATTAAAGAGCTTGCATTAGATGCCAGATTTCTTGTTGCATCATAATACATACCATCATCATCATCTGTAGCACCATCAACATAACCTACTAACATTTGGCTAAATATTCCGTTATCTGAAGTAAGATTTAATCTCAACTTATTAAAAACAGCACTATTTGAAGTTCTAAAAAATTGATTATTGTTCCCAGTAACTCTCATACTATTATTGAAAATCACATCTGTTGTTCTAATGGTGCCACTTACCAAAGTTGAAGTAGATGCATTATCCATAGACACAAAGAACCCTTGGCCAGATGGAATATGCCTCGTAGGAACCAAACCATCACCACCAGCAATTTGTCCAGTACCATTGATAATAGCA
>JBLHWH010000367.1:0-3547 GCA_047628935.1 Halioglobus sp.
CATGTGGCGCTTCTGAGAAAGAAACACCGACAGTAAATAAAGTATCTTCGACGTATAGAATACTCCCAAAATGGTTGCCTCCACTTCCAATGGAGTATAGCTTATTAAATCCTTCTTGTGCTTGAAGAAAAAAATTAGACAAGAGAAATAAGATGCAAAGTATTTTTTCCATGATAATTGTATAATGCGAACAGCCCTATACTTATAAATCATAAGTATAGGGCTATCTAATGAAAATCAATCTTACTTGACGATGATTTTACCTGAATGATGGCTGCCGTTAATATCTCGTATCGAATAAAAATAGATGCCAGAATCTACCAATTCAACATCCCAAAATGGAGAGGTAGAATAAGGAATTTTCGTGATTATTTTCCCGCTTAAATTGTGAATAGATACAGATTGGTTTATAAATTGAGCTTCATCTGGAATGACGAAGTTAACAATTTGAGTAGCTGGATTAGGATAAGCAAAAACAAAAGGTTTCAAGTTTATAGAATTTGAATCTTCATCATTCTCAAATTCTTCCCTGTTCTCTACTACTCCAAGGTGATATTCTATCGGAAAATGATGACCATGAAAAGTTAAAATACTACGGGCTAATATCTTTGAATTTCTGCCATTATCTGTAAATCGCCAAAGTTTATCAAGCGTATTTTTTTCTAAAGTATGCAAGCGTTTTCCTTCTAATAATCGTAAAATTTCTATATAAAGCTCAACATCCTCCGCTTCTTCGTATGATTTGGCATATTCAGTCTTAGCTTCTTCTAAAAGTTGATACGCTAAGTTATAATTTCCTGTTTGATAAATATTGCTTACTATCGAATATTGAGTTTCAATAGTTCCTAAATTGTTAAGCCAAGTAATTAAGGTGTCTTTATTATAAGTAAGTGTATCATAAACCTCGTGGAGAACTACTTGTGATGCAGAATAATCCATTTCTTGTTGATAATAGCCAAGTTTAACACTATTATCTTCTGACAACATTCCACTATTTCCTAATACCTCTCCACTATTTTCTTCATTTTCCAAATTTTTATAGTTACTCCTGCTTTTGTAAAACCTCTTTTTTGCATCATCAATTTCATTATCTGAAAGGCAAGGGGCGATACATGGGGCAGTTTCACATTCATTTGAATTAACTCCTTCAAAAATAGGAATTACATCCCCCACTACTTCTTTTGGACTTTCATTCTCCCCATCTTCATTAAAATAATAATCAAATTCAATTCCATCATTTCTTACTTTATTCGCAATCGTGCCTGCATTAGAAAAACGATTACCCGCAGAACGAATTTCAATATTTCCAGGTTCTAATTCAACTAACTGAGCTTGCTGAGTCCTAATCCTTCCAAGTGAAGCATGTATATCAAATCCTTCCGCTTGAATGTTTTCATTATAATTACATTCATAATAGAGTCCCCTATTTTGATTGCCAGTAATCGCATTTGTTCCTTGCGCCAGGTTTCCAATCGACAAGCCATAAAATTCATTATCTCTAATCGCTTTAGTCGCTGTTCCAGTTGCATCGGCAAATATTCCAACGGTTATCAAGTCACTGTTATTTGTATTTTCAAAAACATTATTTTGAATATCCCAAAAAGTCATCCCTCCTTCTAAACTAAGTCCATATTGGTTGTTTTCAAAATTATTTTGAGGCATCGCACCCAGATTAAATTGATTATGACGGACTGTTGCTCCATTGATACTCCACACACGGACTCCAACAAAACATCGATTAAATTCAGCATAAGAAATTTGACAAGGAAATAAAATAGGGTCATCAGGTGGGTCACCAGGAATACCATCAGAAGCAAAAGTGGTAAAAATACCGTAGCCTAAACCATTGAATGTATTGGTATCATAATCATCGCAGTCGGTGCTAATTGGGCCATCGTCATTGGCGCAATAATGATTAACGGTAAAACTTGAACCGCTTGCTTTTATACCATATCCCCAATCGTCTGTTTCCTCACCATTTGGCATTTCTCTTTGATTGGTAAAATCGCATCCTAAAAATCGAGGTCCACTAACCAATGACATATTCACAAAATATCTAAAAGGTGGAGCATATAAATAGCGGTCATCCACAATAAATTCACAGTTAGTAATTTGTGCCTGATAGGGTCTTGGTTGATTTGTCCATTGGGAAGGAAAAGAATAAGGCCAATAATTTTGATAGGGTGCAAAATCCATCGCAACAGGCGTATTTCTGAACTCCATATCTGTACAACTGATAATTCCACCTGCGTTTTCTTCATAATTCGGTCCATAAAGTTTTACTCCTATATTCGCATTTTCAATTAAGCTCCCCTCTTGTCCATAAAATTGACCTTGTGCGTTTACACCTGAAACAATATATTGAGAAGCATTTGAGTTTCCCCAAACTTCAACTCCTTCCCACATATTGCTACATCCCAAACTCGTTAAAGTCCCATGAAGCCGTAATCTTGCATTTGGATGAATAATTACTCTGCTTTCCTTTCCAAATCGAATAATTACACCATGCTCGATAGTCAATTCTGCCCCTTCTTCAACGATTAAATCATCCGCAATATATATTTCACCATTATTGGGTGTATTATTTACTGTCCATATTTCCGAACCTTCAATATGTACACTCGTATAATCAAATGGAATTAAGGCCTCTTGCAAATGGTCAGATATGGATAGCACTTGGTGTATGCGAGTAATTTGTCCATCAGTAAAGCTGTTGGTGCAATTTGGCCAAGCACTTCCCATGTAATTTTCCATTTGAGGCGTATATTGATTTAACAAAGTAGGTATTTCCTCACATCCATCACAATAGATGGGAGAATCTGCACAATCCTCTGGAATAAATTCACAGGTAGAGCCATTATAATTAAACCAAGCATGAGCGGCATCTGTATCTAATACAAAATCGCCACACCCAAAGCTGTTGCTTCCATCGGCACATTCAGCGCAGACAGTTTCAACAAGCCCGTCACAACCTGTTAAATCAGTCATTGGTGCACTACCACGATAAGTATGATATAAACCTAAGCAGTGTCCCATTTCGTGTACCAATGTATTGGAAAGATAGGCAGGAAGTGGTGCACTATTGACTTGCCAAGTTCCTCCAAGTACCAAAGCTTTCCCGACAATATTTTGAGCGCGACCGAAAGGGTCACCCTGTACTTTTACAAAAAATAAATCAATACCATCGTCATTGTCATACATATCCATATTGCTACAAACATTTGTAACACCCGCATTATAAAATTCTGAGTCATCAATTTCATCATATTCACAAGACCAAATAAAATAAATTCCATGAGGATTATACACCTCATCTAAATTCCTCATAGCTTTCTGTACTTTATCGTAGGTAATTGCGTATTCCCATTATCCGTGACAACGTGAGGATACACTCTAACATAGTGGATTGCAGTAGCATTTTCGGTGTTCTGGTTATTTTGAGTAAGTGGTCCTGTATAAGCCCCCTAATTAACCAGACAAAATTACAAGACAAAAAATGTAATTTTGGATATGGAAAAACGAAAATGGACAAAAGCAGAGAAATTAG
>JBLHWH010000368.1:0-3463 GCA_047628935.1 Halioglobus sp.
CCTTTTCCACCTTTTCTATTGGATGAGAAATATCCTGTTTCAGATGTTTCATCTATGATAAAGGCAAAGTCATCAAGGTTGCTATTAATTTTATCGCTTAAATTTTTTGGGTTACTGTAATTACCATCTCTCATTGTACTTTTAAAGATATCTAACCCTCCAAGTCCCAAGTGACCGTCAGAAGCAAAATAAAGCGTATTATTTTTACTTACAAATGGAAATTGTTCTCTTTGTTCTGTGTTAATCGTAGAGCCAAGATTTTTTGGTGTTCCATAAGTTCCATTTTCATTTCTTTCTACAACAAATATGTCAAATGATCCTAAGGTTCCAGGCATATCTGAAGAAAAGTATAATTGGCTTTCATCTTTACTTAATGTTGGGTGAGAAACAGAATAGTTATCACTGTTAAATGAAAGTTCTTTGATATTAATCCATGAACCATTCACTTTTTTTGCAGAATAAATTTTTAAGTGAGAAATTTTATTTTCATCACGTTTTTTCTTTCCATCATGATAATTGTTTCTTGTGAAATACATTGTATTTCCATCTTTAGTAAACACAGCATTAGCTTCATGGACTTTAGTATTTATGGTATTTGATAGAGAAGAAACATTAGTAAGATTATCTTGATTGTCCACTTCAGCTATGTATAGGTCTAAATAAGGTTGATCATTCCAGTCATATGCTTCTCCAATACTACGAGTTGATGCAAATACAATTTTGTCACCATAAAAAGAGGTTCCAAAATCTGAGCCATTTGTATTTTCTGAAACTGTATGAATGATGTATGGACGTTCAATGGATGCATTTAATGCTTCAAATAAACCTAATGTGTTAACTTTTATTCCCTCATTATATTTTTCAAATAATTTATCAGCCTCAGCGTATTTTTCCTTGCCTTTAAGTGCTTGAGTATATCGAAAGACGTATGCTGGTGTTGTAGTGTTTTCATATTCTGAAAAAAGCACACCATACCATTTTGATGCTTCTTCCATATTGGAATTATAATAATAACAATCTCCTAATTTTTCTAAGACCTCTTGAGTCTTGTCAGTTTGATTTAGAAATAATTCGGTAGCCGCAACATATGCTCTTTTTTCAAAAAGATGATTTGCTTTTCTTAAATTTTGAGCAACTAATAGTTGAGTTGAAATTATATAAATAAAAAGTGTGATTAGAATTTTTCTCATTTTGTTAGGCGTTTTTATTAAAAGAATCTAGGAGATTTGTCATAACCATTATTAGTGTTCAAAATGTTTAAATCATATAGAATAAATAATTCGTGAGACCCTGAACTGAAAGGGCCTAAATTAGATAGTGTATGATCATAAGCATAACCCAGTCTTAACTCTGGTGTTGCTCTGAAATTCACCATACCACTGAATGCATCTTCGATTCTATATCCAATACCAAATTCTATTTTGTCATTATAAAGGATATTCGCTGTAATATCTAATGATGCTGGAGCACCTTTAACTGTTTTCAGCATAAATGCTGGTTTTAGTTTGAATTCTTTACTAATGTCAAATACATATCCTCCTGTTAAGAAAATATGAGGATTTTCAGTGCCTTGATATTTACCATTACTTCGGTCAAGATGTTTTGATTTTAAAATATTGGGGACAGATAAACCTATATAGTAATTGTCGGTATTATAATAAACACCCGCACCCATATTAAAGAAAGTCTTACTGATATCTTCCCCGAAATCAGGGTCTGTAAATACATCTCCAGACTCCAAAGTCAATCCATTAAAACTCACATCAAAAAAAGTCACTCCAGTTTTTAAACCAAAGGATAATTTTCCGTTATCTTCTAAATCAATTTTGTAGGCAAAATCTGCAAATAAATTATTTTCTTTTACGATATCACCTATATCATCATTAACTAAAGAAAATCCAACTTCTATTTTTTCACTCAATGATGCGTGAGCAAAAATGTTGGCTGATTTGGGTGAGCCAGTTACTCCAACCCATTGAGTTCTATGTAAGGCTCCAAGGTTAATAATTCCAGAATTATCTGTTGTATATGCAGGATTTATAACACTCATATTGTACATGTACTGGGTGTATTGTGCGTCTTGTTGTGACCACATGATTACAGTTGTAAAGAGTGTAATAAAAAGTAAAATTATTTTTCTCATTTTTATTTTTTATGGAAATGGATTCTTAAAACTATCGACTCAAGTATAATCTATTCTGAATTGGTTTTCGGTTGTCTTTATTGAAGTATATAACGAAATAATAAACTCCTGTAGGTACTAGTTCACCATCACCATTCAATTGACCATTCCAGTCTTGTCTGTTAGAGTCAGCAGTGTAAACTTTATTCCCCCAACGATTGAAGAATTCAACCTTATAGTCAGGATATAATACTTTTAAATTGGTAATTGTAAAAGTGTCGTTAATTCCATTTCCTGTAGGTGAGAATCCGTCATAAAATTCGATTTCATAAGCATCACAATTTTGTAAATCTACTGTCACTGCTAGCGGGTTTATATTCGTACAACCATTTGCATCTGACTCAACCGCATAATAAGTAGTTCCTTCAATTAATGATTCAGTCAAGTTTAGTTGAGAACCATTTGGATACGAGTCATACCAAGTTATGATTCCTCCACTGGAAGGAGTAACGTTAGAATCTAAATCTGTAAGAGTTGGATTATCAATAATACAAAACTCATTGCCTAGTGGTGATAATAGAGGGTCATCAATTGTTGTAACTCCAACTTGAGTTTGAACTCTAGTAGAGCTAGTGCATCCTGAAGTTGAGTCTGTCTGAGCAGCCCAATAATCTTCTCCATCTATTAAAATTTCTTCAGGATCCAAAGAGTCTATAGAATTTATAGTATCAAACCAAACAATGCCATTTCCACTTACTTCTAAATTATTAACAGAAGGTTGATCTGTTTCACAGAATTGTTGAGATGTATTAATAATTGTTGCTGGTGCAACACTTGTTATTGAAACACTAACAATTGAAGTGTCGTCTGGACAATTTCCGGATGTAGATGTAACCGTATAGCTATAGTCACCTTGAATATTTGTTGCAGGATCATATGTTCCTAAGTAGCCTCCAGTTAAAGTACTAGGGCCAGACCAAGTACCATTGATATTAGCAGTCATGCCTAGTAGATCAAAAAGATTGTTAATAGTTGCATCAGTCTCACATACATTATAACTATTATCTTCTCCAGCATTTTGAGGGTCAACAGAAACAGTTGATTGAATTCTTCCAAGGCTTTGACAGCCAGAACCATTGTCAAATTGAGACGCCCAATAATCTTGCCCGTCGATTAAAGTTTCAGTAGGATCAAGAGCTGTAGTAGAAGTTTCAGTATCATACCATAGAACAACAGGAGCATTAGGAGTTAAACTTGCAACAGTTGGATTATCACTAGTACAGAAATCTTGAGTATTCATTAAATTGCTAGGAGGCGGAACCACTATAATTGTAAAAGTAA
>JBLHWH010000369.1:0-3463 GCA_047628935.1 Halioglobus sp.
TTATACAGTAAAGGAAAAGAAGCCTCTGAGAAATCAGGGGCTTTATTATTTAGAAGCGGAGAGTTTATTTTGAATAGAGCACTTAAGCAGGAAGGCATCAAGCATAGCGAAGACATGTCCTCTATTCTCTTCATCGAGGGATTGAATACTTTAGATGGAATTTCTATGGGCAGATATATGAGATATAAGCCGGTGAGAAAGTGACTCTTGGGAACATAACGAATTGGGAACTTTATACAATAAAAAACACAGAAGGTGTAATGTCTAGAACAACATTTTATAAAAATGGAGAAGTAGTACCAGCGCCTTTTTGGTTAAAATAATAAAAATGTTAGAAAACAGATATTTTAAAATTTGGGATTATAGTGTAAGTCATAGAGTCATAATTTTAAGAAGTGAAATGCAAATGGATGATGTTGACTACGATCTAAATTATATAGAAAATTGCACAATTGATTTAGAATTTTCTGATGTTTTTTATTTAGAATTGTTTTCCGATTTTACTTTAATAAGCATTAAGGCAAAATTTCTTGATGATGGTTTGAAGCAATTCATTTTGACACATGAGCAAGGAGTTTTATATATTACGGCAGGCAATTGTATTTTAGGTAAAAGTAATTGGGTAACAGAATCCAGATTAACAAATTTTGAATTGAGTTATGATTTGAAAGTAGTTATATAGGTACGATGATCGTGTATGCAAGAAGAAAGATGATAAGCAAACAATCTAAATGGTCGATTGTCTATAACATCGATCACACTATGATTATCAAATAAAGGAAAAGTAGCCTCTGAGAAATCAGGGGCTTTGATATTTACGAGGAGTAGGCTCTAGAAGTTTTAAAATTTTTACATTATTTTCAAATAAAACTGGGACATGGGTCAATCGAGATTCTTTGGGGAATATAATCTCAACACAGATATTCAGAAATGATTCTTTGATTTCGGAGTCTTTAATTTCACTTGGAAATAAATAGGGTTTCAATCACTATTTAATAGACATTTAAAGGATGAGTGACGTTTTAAATTAAACAACCATAAATAAAGATGGCGTAATTAGCATCAAACCAATAACTAAAATGAATAACACAAACCATTACAACCGACTTTTACTCCAATCCTTTTGTTTACTGATTTTAACTTTTGGCTCTAGTATAAACTATTTAAATGCTCAGGATACACTTTACAAAAAAAACTCAATACTAATTGGCTATGGCAACCTAATATTCACTTCTCAAGCTTCAGCTTCATACGAAAGACTCGTTTTCCAAGAGGATAAAAACAGAATTAAGATTAGGCTAGATTATAGTTCGTATCTGAGTAATAATTTAGATTACGATACAGATGCAAGAGTCCATGAAGGATACAAAGGAATATCCGGAGTGCTATTACATGGAATATTTGAAGTCTCTGTAGGTATTGCTTTTACTAGTTATAAATTAGCCAAGGGATTTAGTTCTGACCCGCTCAAAGACTATACTAAAATATTGAACGGAAGAGAACTATTTGGAAGTGCCGGAATCCGATATGATAAAGACAGCTTAATACTAAGAGCAGGGATCGGAAACTTGGATCTATTGTATGCAGGCGTAGGATTTAGTTTTTAGATATTAGCCACTATATTAATGACTCTTCATGTTTCAGCATAAGTCTATTGAAGTCTCCAGATAGTGTAGCGACTATAGATAATCTAACATAATAATTATCATTGATTCAGGGTGAGCGGGTTTTAAACATAGGATATCTTCTCCTATGTTGTACATTTAGTTAAAAAATCTCAGAGATTAAAGTATATAGAAGTATGATCACCAAAAGGGCCTCAGCAGGTTTTCATTTTTATATGTTTGATAGGTCAAGTTTATCGATCGGATAATTGTGGAAATAATATAAGAATATTTTGTCAGTTACCCTTTCTAGAATATTCAATATAAACTCAAACAGCCTCCTACAAAACTATAACCACATCAAAAAACGCAGGAAAGCTAAAGTAATACCCGATATAATTATCAGTCACCTCAAGATTAATGGTTGTAGATGTAGATCTACCAAATATATCAAACATGCTTCCATTTTCGTGACTTATCACATAAGGATATTTAGACTTATCATAAGTATACTTATCTGAATCAATAGAGTTAATAATCACTGCGTTCATGAAGTTTTTATCTTTTTCACCATAAATAAGTATTGTCTTCGGGCCTATTGATGTAATCAATACATTATTATTTTCTTCTAATTTGTCGAAAGATATAACTTGAACAGTATTACTTGAAACAGGAAGTGCTAGGACTCGTTCTTTTTTCGGTAGTTGATTGTCTTCCTTTGTTATAGGAAAAATCAATCGTTCGTTATTTGTGATATAGTCACCATAAGGATACGAACCATAGGATCTATCAAAGCCTGTATCTGTATTTACAACATCAGCATTAGGAAAGTGATTTTTTAGATCGCCGAATTTCATTTCTAAAAGAGGTAATTGTTCCGCCTTTGTTTCTATGAGATTCCCATTTACACATTCTTGCCGAATCTGAGATCATGTACTATTGCTCTGTCGGTCAAACGGCATTAGATTCGTATTATATAAAAGGCCAGATACACCAAATGTGGTTTCTTTTCCATTGATAGTCCTATTCCATGCAATTCCAGTGCCAGTCAGTGGACAGTAGGATATAGCTACTGCTTTTTCGTCTATTTTATCATTTACTATTTCGTGCCAGTCTAATATATCATGGGGATACGCTACCACTTCGGAATCACTTACATACACATCTATAAGGTCAGAACCATTCAGGAAGTCTACTTCACTTGCTTTGGTATACCTAGGTTTATCGACAGAAGGAATACCATCTTTTCCTGGTCCTCCATCAAAGATTAGATTTGTTGGTAGTAACCATTCGCTATTATCCCCATTCCCCGGATTTTGATTCCCATCATCAGAACATGCTTGTGCATACAGTCCTATTACTATTAGTCCTATATAAATGAGTTGTTTCTTATTCATTATAGAGATATTTTTTTGTAAACAGTGAAATTTAGAATGTAATCATTAGATAGTTGTGTGCCATCTACAGCTGTATAAATAGGTAAATCTAATTGTAATGAAATATTTGTACTTGGATTCGGAAGCCAGTTAAACCCTACTTGTGTCATTAGCCATGTTCCTCCAGTGTTATCTAGGCTAAAAGTGTCAATCTCATCTCGAGATCTTTTGCGAAACCTTAATCCAACTGAAGGAGAAAAAATCTGGTTTTGTATAAAGATCTGGTCTGATAAGCCAGTTCTCATTTGAAATTCATTACCAAAGCCATATGTGAGACTTCCTAGATAATCATTATCAGTACCTTTGTGTTGATAGTTAACAGTAGTATATAGATCCAATGCACCTCTTAATGGAATAGAAGTAGCTAAAATAAAGATTCCATCAATAGATCCACTTCCGGGTTGTAGGTCATTCACAAGTAGA
>JBLHWH010000370.1:0-3416 GCA_047628935.1 Halioglobus sp.
CAGGCGAAACGCCAATAGAAATCTATAACAGTGACAACAGTTTACTGGATTCCTTATATGGCAAAACATACCAGGGGGGCTTTATAACATACTTAAACACGGTTACAGGTACTGGCTTGGTAGCTGCACCTGTTGATCAAAGTGTAGGAACATGGGGGTGTTATGGTTTAGATATACCTGATTTGCCAAATGTTCCTTGGAATGGAGGTAACCCAGTAGGCCCGGGAGCAGAGGTAGGAGATGGCGCTACTAACACGGCTGCTATTTTGAATGGATGTACTACCTCAGGTATAGCTGCATCGATTTGTGCTGGTTATGATGATGGCACATGGTTTTTACCTTCGGCAGGTGAACTAGATTTGATGTATACTAACCTTCATCAAGCCAATTTTGGTGGTTTTTCTGGTGGCTACTATTGCAGCTCTACAGAGCTAGACTATGAAAATGCGTGGGAGCAGGATTTCAACAATGGCGATCAGGCCAACTTCCTCAATAAGAGCAACACTGGCAATGTTCGGGCAGTTCGGGCTTTTTAACAATTCAACCATTTAACTATTAAATTATATCGCGTAAGCGGTCGATTATTATTTTACAGATGGCCTTGTACTATGACTTACCAGTTTTCAAGGAAGTGTATCAATTGATCTTGAAGATATTTGAGAATACTAAGGACTTCCCTAAAGAGTATAAGTATACTTTGGGGCAAGGTATGAAGAAAGACGGCAGAAAGTAACAATGTGTGATCACAGAATGCTTCCTTCGTCAGCACGCCGCATGTCACTAGGACGTTATAGAGAAGCTAATGTCAAAGCACAATGCAACTATTATTTAGTTGCAAATGTGAATAAATTATCCTATCTTTGAACTTATGAGTAAGTATGAGAAACTAATAGCTAAACTCCTAAATAGAAGATCGACTATAACCTACCTAGAAATAGCTTACCTACTTGGAAAACTGGGATATAAGGAAACCCAAAAAGGAAAGACATCAGGATCAAGGGTAGCCTTTATAAATAAGAGAGAACAGCATATAATTAGACTTCATAAACCTCATCCAGGCAACGAACTCAAAGATTATGTGAAAAAAGAAATTATTTCAGAACTCAAAGATAAAAATCTGATATGACGGATAAATTAATATTTAAGGACTTTATTGGCACTGTACATTTCTCAACAAAAGATTCACTTTTTTACGGTAAAATTGAAGGTATTAATGACCTTGTAACATTTGAAGGAGAAAGTGTTAGTGAGCTAAAAATGGCATTTGAAGATTCTGTAGAAGACTATATTGAACTCTGCAAAGAAATTGATAAAGAGCCGCTTAAATCTTTTAAAGGATCATTTAACATAAGAATTGATCCTAAACTACATTCAAAAGCATTTAAGATTGCTGCAATGAATGGTAAATCTTTAAATCAATTTGTTTCAGAAGCGATAAAAAAAGAAGTGGCCTCTTTATAACATTGAGTACGATGTCAGACTTGCTATCGCTGCGTCCGCCACGTACTCTTGGGCGTTGAGACAGCATGCGACCGCAGGGAGTATGCTGTCTCAACGATTCTGCGGCTTGCCGCAGTTGTGCCATCCTCCTCCCCAAGGGTCGGACGACAGCACAACTGCAGATATAGGTAAACGTGAGAAAAAAAGCCGCTAACGCGCATTTTTCTCACGTCAACCCATATCCGCAGAACCGTTATACTCCACCAAGGTTAAAATTAAAGGAACTATGTCAGACAATTCGAAGTTTCAATATATAGAAACTTTGTGTATCTTTGTCAAAAGTAGATATTGAAGAAATTTACAACTAATTTTCTAGAAGAAGCAAACCAATTCTTAGCATCCTTAGATAGGAAGTCAGCCGCAAAGCTACTTTTTATAATTGATGCAGCTGAATCGGCCAATAATCCTAAGTTGTTTAAGAAACTAAACGGCAAATTATGGGAATTTCGGAGTAAATATCTTGGAAAACAGAATAGGCTATTAGCATTTTGGGATAAAAGCGGTAAAAAAGAAACATTGGTGATTGCTACACATGGATTCGTCAAAAAGTCTCGAAAAACACCTTTAAAGGAAATATCTAAGGCAGAACAACTAAGAGAATTGTACTTTTCTAACAAATCAATGAAATAATTATGGCAACTAAAGAGATGAAGACTTATTCCCTCGATGAGATGAAAGATAAGTATGTGGGTGAGGTAGGAAGTAAAGATAGAGATGAATATGAATACGAGCTTAGAATGGAAGTTATCGGTCAAATGATTAAACAAGCTCGTCAAGAAAGGAATCTAACTCAAGAACAACTTGGAGAAATTATAGGCGTCAAGAAATCTCAAATATCAAAACTTGAGAATAATGCTAACAGTGCAACAATAGATACAATAGTTAAGGTATTTAAAGCTTTGAAAGCTGAAATCAATTTTAAAGTTAGATTAGAAAACGAATACATACAACTCGTGTAAAAAAAAAGAAGGCGAGAGCACACACATTGAGTATGATAGAATCTTCCTTTTAGTCAGCCTCTATATACTCTTGGACGTTGTATGGCATAAAGTAAAAATGAAACAAGAACACAAAATTGCAATATTTCTATTAATTATTTTGCTACTTACAAGTTGCAGTAAAACAGTATATACATATAGCGATAGTGAAGGAACATCCAAATTTATACTTTACAAGACTAACTACAAATACATAGAGAATTCTAAGTTTGGTAAATTCTCAGCAACAGGGACATACGAATCGACAGATTCTTTGATATCATTCGTTTACAGAGACAAAGATAGAATTCCATATACTTATAAAAGTGACAACGTACAAACACTGAACAGGCGAAAAAATTATGACTACCAAATTATTCATCTAACAGACAAACATTCAAAATCACCTATTCTTTTTGCATCTATAGCATTTAAAAACAAGAAAGGTGAGATAATTAATGGAACGGATACAGATATAGACGGTATAGCTATTATCAAAGAGAATAAGGACATCTACAAAATTGAAATAAGTTATGTTGGTTATGGAAAACAAGAATTCATTTATGATAAATACATCGGCTATGATCTAAACATCCAATTAGAAGAGCTAAAGCCTGGAGGGCGAATGTCAGGTGGATGTCTAATCTATTATATTGATGTGATTTTAGAATATAAAATAGACAACCCTTCAGATATCACTAAATTAGAACGGAATGACATTATTTACGAGAAAAAAGAAGATACGCCATAGAACAATACATATGAGATCAGACTTGCTACCGCTGCGTCCGCTCCATATGCTCACCGGACGTTATCGTCTTGTAATCCATCCGTTAATCCGACAACAACCGTATCGGATTGTTGGGTACTTTTTTCATATCTATTTATGTGACTATACTACTAGTAGTAGTACCTGTACCTAATTCAGGTGTTTATACC
>JBLHWH010000371.1:0-3317 GCA_047628935.1 Halioglobus sp.
GGAGGATGTAATATTTCTGAGATCATTAAAAAAGACATACTGGTCTCCAAACCTAACTAAGTGGATCAGTAAGGCAAATACGGGAAATTTAGAAAAACTCCAAGAGCGATTCCATGTATTTGACAGCGGGGCATATGAAAAAATATTGTCTTTGATAGTTCAGGTAGAGAAGCCATACAACGTATCAATCTATTATATGCCTCAATCAAGGGAAGAGGTATGTGTAAAAGTAGCTGGCTATCGATGTAATCATGAAATCATCAAAAGAGTATCGAACCGAAGATATGAGAAGTGTCATAAGAGGTGGATCGTACCGAATGATCAACAAGTTATCGAATGGATCAAAACCGAATATACAGCGGATGGAGCTAAAGTCTATGACAAATTGACCCAACGGGGAAAAAACTACTTGAAAGAAAAAAACCATTTAAGAGCATGGCTTGACAATATACAAAGGAGGCTTTCTATTGAGAAATCAGAGGTTATATTATTGTATTCCAATTCGTTGATATCAGGAGGATACAAGGCAACGTCGATCAAGCAATATTGTACTGCATTGATCAAGTACATGGAGTCTCTCAATGGCACACATGTCAAAGATTCTACGATCAAGAACTATGAAGCTTACATTACTAGTTTGTATGATAATAATCAATCTGATTCGCTGGTCAATACATATAATAGTGCTCTTAAATACTGCTTCAAGAAGATCTACCCTAATGCCGAAATAGTAGCACAGAACCTGACTAGACCAAGAAGAGCAAGGAAGCTTCCTAAAATACTCAGCGTTAATGAAATAGATAGAATGTTGAGGAGCACTGTGAACCTTAAACACACAACATTACTCTACACACTGTACAGTAGTGGTCTTCGACTCAATGAAATACTGAATTTGCAAATCACTGACCTTTGGTGGGATCGCAATCAGATATTGGTAAGAGGAAAGGGTGGTAAAGAGAGAATAGTCCCTCTGGCAGAAGTTCTCAAAGATATGCTGATTTTATATTATGAAGATTACAAGCCTGAATATTGGTTGTTTGAAGGGCAGAAAGATAATGTTCAGTATTCTGGAAGTAGTGTACGAAAAGTGATAAAGCGATGTGCGATCAAAGCTAATATAAGTAAAAGAGCAAGTACGCATACGATAAGACACTGCTTTGCAACGCACCTGATGGATAGCGGAGTAGGGATACGTTATATCCAAGAACTACTAGGCCATAAGGATATCAAGACTACTCTGATATATACGCATGTTACTAATCTAGAGATTTCAAAAATACAGAGTCCTCTTGATAATTTAATGAAAGAAAGAGGAAGGGATGTTAATCAGTGAAAAAAGCGGGAAGTTTTATAAAGAAATGGTATCTTTATAACATAGTTAGCTTCCATTAGAAATAAAAAAACAAGAATCCTACATTTCGACGAAATCGGTAAATAATAAAATTTGTTTTCTAATTTCGGCTAATAATTTAGAAATGAAGAAATACAAACTGTACTTGCAGAATATCGAGATAGGAACATTGACTGAGACAAACTGGGACATGAGAAGCTATGGTAACATTCAATTCAAATTCAATTATAAAGAAGAAATACCAAATAATAGTCATCTATCCGATTTCATTAAGCATTCAATTCAGGCGAGTAACTATTTAAAAGAAGGAGATGAGAAAAACTACAGTAGGATGTGTGAAGAAGAAACCAAATATCTTGACTTAATTAACAGTTCAGATTGGCGACTAATAAATGGAGAAGGTGAAAAAATAAAAATTCTATGTCCAATGTTTCATGAGAATAATGAAATAACATGGCAAAGAGATTATGAAAAATAATTGATAAATAGGAAATTCGCTGATATGTTTGTAAATACATTTTCAATCTTGGCTAATAAATAAAGATTTTCAATTTAGCGAAATCAGTAAATAAGTAAAACCTGTTTTCATTTCGATTAATACGTAAAAAGAAAAACGGAAGCTAACAATGTATATACGGCAAGTGAGGCTATGCGCCTCACCTGCGCATATACGGGGACGTTATAGCCAATTAGACAAAATAGATGACAGTAGAAGAAATAGATATCATTGTAAGTCAACTCAAACCATATACTAAGAGTACTCTAATTGCTGAAGTCTCAATTCATGGTATTGGGCAAATAGAATTAGAAATAGAGGTTGGAGCTGAGAAAGTTGTAAATTCGGAACTCCTAAAATCAATCTTGGGGTACATCACTCAAAACATTGAATCAATAAAAGAGAAAGGGAATATTTTGCTGAATTCGTTCACCAATGTTAAAGAGTTTAAATCACCTAAGGTCAACGCAAAAATCGATTTCAATTTGGTTGGAATATCAATAAATAATTATGAAAGAATACATAACCAATTCAAACTTGTTTTCGACTATGACTATGAGCTAATCCATCAAAATGAAGATTTGTTGGGCTATCGAACTGTAAATTATTCTGGCAGCAAAAACCAATTCTATTTGTCAGGAGTTAACTGGATATACTAATAAAAACGAAGATATTATATATGGAACATTTCGAAATGAATTTAAACATTTGGTATTATCTGCCTGAGAAATATTTAAAACAACTACCACAAATTTTTTCACAGTTAAGCGGTTGGTTAGGCTCTGGAGGATATGGTTTAGATTCAGGGTTTTGGTATAGTTACAATATTGATAAAAGTGAAAAATACATATGTTGTCATCATGAACCAAGTGGTCTTTATTTTAGTGCATTTATAGAAGAATCTGAATGGGAAGATTGGAAAAAGGAAATAAAGGAAATAGCATCAAAAACCTTAGGATTTAAAGTTGGAGAACCAGAAGTAGGAGATTGTGATTGCAGCTTTGGTAGTGAATATGCAAACAAATAAAAGCAACTGGCTATAACATGTGACATGACGATCATGCTTCCTTCGTCAGCACGCCGCATGTCACTGGGACGTTATATTCCAGAGGGCAAATCAAAATGTTGACAATTCGGTTAATAAAAGAGATCGAATACTGGCTCGTTCGCCAGAGACTGACGTGATAATTATTTAGTATTGATATGAATTTTAGGTATTTAGATTGAGTTAGTAAATGATATTGGAATCGGATCTTCGAACATTACACGGTCGACCCGACCTAATAGCAAAATTTGAATATCTGCAAGCGGAACATCATCGAGGCCAATTAGATTGCCTCACGATTATGCGACCATTGTCAATAAATGATCAAGATCGAATACTACCTCGACCGGTAGAGATGCGTCTGAGGATTATTTTATTATCTTAGATTAGAAATTACAAAGATGGTCGGTTTTAAGATGCCGATT
>JBLHWH010000372.1:0-3309 GCA_047628935.1 Halioglobus sp.
TATCCGGCGATAAAAATATTTATATAGGTCTTCAGGCTGGTACAGATTTTGATGGAGGACACGAAAATGTTTTCATAGGAACCAAATCTGGAAAAGGACAAGCGGATTCATCTATAGATCAATCTTATTTTGGCGAGGCCTACAATAATTTTATAGGTTATGAAACTGGAGCATATGGTACTGAAGGATATCGTAATAATTATATTGGTTTTCGAGCTGGTGCGGGTTCAGAAAATACTTCTGATCCTTCTAATTCAGGCGCCAATAATACGTTTATTGGCTCACACACTGGAGAATTTAACACGACGGGGGTACAAAATGTTTTTTTAGGAACATATGCAGGTCGTGAAAATGCTGCAGGCCAATTTAATGTATGTATAGGTCCTTATGCGGGTCAATCTTTAGTTGGTCAAGGTGATAATCAGAATCCTGAGAATAGAAAGAATATAAATATTGGATATTACGCTGGACAAATGGCAGACGAAAGCGCAAACCCAGGTACTGATAATATTATGATTGGCACAAGTACAGAGTTTGCAGTTGGAAATATCCAACGATCTATTGCAATTGGTATAGGAGTTGTAATTGATTCTTCAGACATTGTAAGAATTGGCAATGGTAGCATAACAAGTATTGGCGGAGGGGTTAATTGGACTTCGTATTCAGATGGTCGATTTAAGGATAACGTAATAGAAAGTGTTCCTGGTTTAAGTTTCATTAATCAATTAAGACCAGTTCAGTATAATTTTAATTCGAACGAATTTCATAACTACTTAGGAGTTGATTTGGATAATAGGAATATTGCTTCTGAAAACGCCAAATACGAAATCTTGCAAACAGGTTTCATTGCCCAAGAAGTAGAACAAGCTGCAATAGATATAGCTTTTAATTTTAATGGAGTTGATAAGCCTAAGTCGTCAAACGGATACTACGGTCTCCGATATTCAGAATTTGTAGTACCTCTAGTCAAAGCGGTACAAGAACAACAAATAATTATAGATGATAGTAAGGTTGAAATCATAGATCTTGAAACAACCGTAGCTAATCAAGCAGCTCAAATTGCAACGCTCTTGGATGCAATAAATGACTTAGATGATCGAGTTAGGGTGCTCGAAAATTAATAAATCCTAATTCAATAACAGTCTTTATTTAATTCAATAAAAAAGTGAAAATGAGATTAATCACAAAATGTATAATTGCCACTTTGACATTATGTACTATTTCGATTAATGCGCAAACTACTAAAATAGAAGGTAATTCTATCTTAGTAGTTAACGAGCTGAGTAGCTATCATAATGATGTAGAATATAATCCTCTTACATTCAATTATCATGAATATGAAGAGGTTAATCTTGAAGATTTTGGAAAGTCGTTTCAAATTGATGATGTAAAAAAGTATACTTTTTTTGCCATCTTTTCTCATTCAGGAACTAAAGAATTATTCCAAGTACATTCAGATAATAAAGTAGTGAAGATATCTGATGATCTAGTGGAAGGGAAGCAGGACATGACAATAGAAGTTGATGAAGATTTCAGCAATATGCTCCTTTATAGTGGATCTAATGGACAGGAAACAAAAAATGAGATGTCGTCAGGACTACGAATCGGTAGAGATGATCATGAACGAGGTAGAGGTATTATTAATCTAGCTGAAGTGCTTGTGTATGATAAGATTCTCACCAAGGATGAAATCAAAAAGAAACAATCACATCTTTCTATTAAATATGGTATTTCGCTGCCAATGGATACATCATATGTTGATGAAGATGGTTATGTTTTATTTAATCCAAACCTACATGATGGTTATACGAATAGAGTAATTGCATTAGCAAACGATGAAAATTTGAATGTGTCCCAAACTACTCACCATAGAGATCAGTTTTTGGAGATAGGATTAAGTAAAATAAACCAAGTTCAGAAAGAAAACATGTTTTCATTAAGAACAGGCAGTTATATTTTTATTGCTGATAATGGAGGAAGTATACAGTTTGAGAATAGTCGTTTAGGTAGAGTGTGGGAGTTTTCTTCCAGTAATCTAACAAATAATACAAAATCCTTTTGTTTCAAATTCTCAATTAAGGATATTGAAGAATTCGGCACTTCATTTGATTATTTTTTATCCTTTTCTGAGAATGAAAACTTTGACGACAAACAATCAATAAAGTTAAATCTGATAGGTGAGGTAAGTCTCTTAGATGCTGAACGACAATATATCTCAATTACAAGGCGCCCAAAGAAATCTCAAAACGAGGACATTGTAACCTTAAACATTAATAATCTGCAAATTGAGGGACGTAAAATTGAAGCTCAATTATCTTCCATACTCAAGGATTTACAAGGCCACCTATGTCTCTATAATGTAGAAGGGTATATCATTGACAGGACAGAGGTAAATACGGCCAATGATTTTCGAAAAACCTATTCATTTACCCACCCAGGAATCTACTTCTTGAGTTACATTTCTGGGGAAACTCAGACTGTAAAAAAAGTAGTCATTCAATAAACCAAATACTTTTCACAACCAATCACTTGTTGACCATGAAAAATAAAATATTCTTTATTAGCATATTAGCGGCGGCCTTCCTTGGTATATATACTTTTGGTACAAGATCTTTTGATAACGATCAGACGACAATTTCTGTAGATACAGCCTCTGTTGTAAGCCCTTGTAATCTCTTAGATCTCGAAAAAGATATTTCCGAAAACCCTGAGATCGAGAACGCTGAAGTTGCACTTTTAGATCTAAATGTAGATGAAAAAGTAAAAGAGGTTCAAAATGTGATAGTTGCGCCAGAGGGAATCGTTTTGTCTAAATCATCAAACATTTCTGGGAGTATTGGGATCAATCTAAATGATAAGATAGATTCCCCTACAGACAATGTCTTTAAGATTAATCTCAAGCAAAATATTAACCAAAGGCATGCATACATATTAAAGTATCAAGTAAAGGGAGTCGAAGGGAGTGAATCTACAAGAAAGAGCATCAATGAAAATTCAGTATACGGTGGATACTTAGTTAAATCAAATAATAAATGGACCGAAGTAGAAGAATTGCTTGATGCTAGACAATTGAAGAAAGGTGTAAATACCATTCGGTTTGATGGATCTTTGGAGAAAACTGGCTATGAGGTAAAAGAAGTAAACATTACTACATTAAAATACAAATTTGGTAAAGAACAACTGGTTTTTAATCCGGCTACTATAGCACTTATAAAAGATAATGAAAGTTATCTGTCTGGATTTACTTACAATGATAAGATAAGTATGGTCCATATAGGCAATGAGAGCTATCCTATTATTGAAGGACGG
>JBLHWH010000373.1:0-3290 GCA_047628935.1 Halioglobus sp.
CTTCATTCTACTTTCTAATCTTTCTGACGAGATCAAATTAATCAAAATCTTCGCATTCTTCAACTAATTCAATCGAAGCTATACTAAAAAGCAAAAAATGCCAATTATAACCATTTCAGTATTCATTTTCAAACGGAAAATGATTCGATAAAACCACTTTAGCCATTTACTTGTATCGAGCTTCAAACCATATCTAACCTTTACTCTTCTTTATTCGGAATAGACAGTAACGTCCCTTGATAAACGGAGTCCAGCCCCGATAGGGCTGGATTCCGTTTTATCTATTGTTATCATCGGTTACCCTCTTATGTAGGTATCATTAAAAACTCCTTGAAATTTTACTCTTTCAGGCAGTTTAGTATCATCGTAACCATTCTTGTCTGAAACTTCAAAGAATGCTTTAAAGTTACCTTGAACTGTTTGATTCACCGTGTCCAATTTGGTGATATTAAAATGCCCATCCTCTGGATTTACTAAATCAAACTGCCAACCATCAAACTCACCATTAATTATTTGATGAAATGTTGTTTTTGCCCCTTTATACAGGATTCGATCAGTGTGTAAAATATTCTCATTTTCATTAACAGCCAACGCTCCAAAACCCAATGAATTGGTAACTGAAAAGTCAGGTTCAAATACAAAAGTTAATAGTAATTGATTGTTTACAGTGTCTTCAAAAAACCTAGGATTATAATCCTCAATAATATTATTCAAGTACACTTCACTTTTACCTAAGTCTACAACTTCAGGAAGCTCTAAGTCTGTTACAAATGAGGGCTCTTTATTGCAAGACATCAATGCGACTATCATAGAAATAATTAATATATGCTTCATTGTTTGATTATTTTTTTTGTTTCAATTTTATTATTTGATTTTAGAACAATAAAGTATGTTCCAGCTACCCAATCTTTAATATCTATAATCGAACCATTTAAATTAGAAGTTGGTGTATTGGATATTCTTTTACCATCTGCATCAAAAATTCCGAGTATTTCATCTACATTTTCAACATTGATATAATTGGAGGAAGGGTTTGGATAAATCTTGACCTTTTGAGCATCTGAATTGACACTTCTCGAGGCAACATTATCATCACTACCATCAAAGCAATTCGACCATGAAATATGCATTTGATCAAATTCAACTATTGAAAGATTTGTAGATAACCTTACTTGAAGTCGCAAGTAAAAACTGCTCGAAGTGTAGCAAGTATTAAATAACTGAAAATTATTTATAGTTGGACTAGTAGAAATTGTACACCAATTTCCATATCCATTGGTACTCTTCTCCCATTTATAGGTGTAAGTATTCAAAGGGCTACTTTCGTCAGAAATTACCGCTGACCATTCACTCCAATTACAGAGATTACCACTTGTTGATCCATCTATCATAATGGTAAATTCATCAAATTCTACTACAGGTCTAGGTCTAAAATCTGCAACTTTACATGCATGATTTCTCATACTTCGTATATTGTTATTCCACCAACTTCCAGATGAGCAACCCATAAAATTAGAATTGTCATTAGATATTCGAGCCATTCTTGTTCTTGAGTCGCAGCCATTTTGATACATGATTGTTCTACCAGTTGTACAAAGTTTGTAGCCATGACCTCTACCCCATCCGTCACATCCAGATGTTAATCCTAAGAATCCTCCACCACATACACTACATCTTTGATGACGGCATCCCATCATATGGCCAATTTCGTGGGAGGCAGTAAAACCGAATGCCGCAAAATTTATCTGAGCTACTGAGTATGCATTATCATCACTTGTCTTGATATCTTTAGCTCTCCCAGCAATTGTATATGCTGGTTGGCTAGTCAACAATACCACTAAATCAGCAAAATTGTCATCTCGTAACCCTTAAGCAATAGGGTCATCAACCAAAGCGTCTAAATCATCACCCATATCAGTGAATGTTATGAAACTTGGTATATTTACTGCTCCCGCGTTTTCATAAGTGGCTGTTAGCTGGTTGGTTTGACTTGCCGTAACAGATGTGTTCAATTCATTTATTACAGTATTTGCTACAGTTGCTGGATTAAATCCTGAGGCGGCGGCTCTATTGGTGAATAGAAAGAGAACCCTAATATTTCTATTGCAATTTGACCTCGTTTCTATTTCATCATCATTGAGATCATCTCCATCTTCGGGGTCTGGTTCTATTGCAGGTGTAGAACATCCATTTTTACCTATGTATTTGTTTGGAATCCACTTACAAATAAAGACTTCAGGATTTATGTGATCTTCTCCTTCTGCTTTAGTTATAGGTATTATTTGATAATATTCTTCAGTTATATCATTCATAATACTACCAGTTACACCATACTTAATATGATAAGTGCAAGTAAAACTTGTATAACCTTCGTCATCATCATCTTCACCGAATACGCCAGTAACTTGATATTCGCCATTTTCTTTAGATATTAAGTAATCTTCTTTTATGGTTTTTACCACATCACCAAAATTCACATCAAATTCTCTACCTACTTTGATATTACCAAGATTTCTGACCGATGCAATATTGATCTCAGAATAATTTCCTGATCCATAAAGTTGGTTGTACTGGTTTTGTTCAATCGGCGATAAAATTCTATCTCCACTGCCGTAGTATTCAAAAAGGCTTTGTCTTTGACAGATAAGAACGCTAATGATCATTAGCGAGAATAAAACTGTTAAACTTAATTGTTTCATTTTTATAATTTTTTTTGTTAAAAAATAATTTCAAAGGGTGTTTTGAAAATTAGTTTTCAACTCTTAAAATCTAATTGGTTTGTCTCTATCTCCTTTTACTTTCTTTTCGTAAACTTGGGCAATATTGCTCTTTGTTTACCTTCCAAGATAGTTGTTTTTGGTTACCGTTTTAGATCTTATCGAGTAGGTAAAGGGAATTTCACCCTAAACCTCTCACAGAACCGTACGTGATAGTCTCCCATCATACGGCTCTTCAGTTAATGTTCTAGCGGCTCGTTCCTCCAAGTGTAGAAAACCACACTTGTTGACAATTTACTAAAACTAATTAAGCTGCTAGCCCCTTCGCTCCACTTTCATTACAAAAGCTTCTTCACTACTATGAGCTAGTCTGACTTCAAATAAATCATTGGTATTCTAGCTCAAAGGTGTTTTCCCTTCTTGCGTATTTCCCTTATCAGATCTACTTGATCTCCCCTGTTCCATAAAATAGCCTAAATAGAAATCATGCCTCCTATATACCGTCTGCCGCATAACCAATAAGTCAGGTGTCCGTTATACTCTTCCTGCGAACACAATTCAATCACAGTTTTG
>JBLHWH010000374.1:0-3258 GCA_047628935.1 Halioglobus sp.
CATTGGAGCAGTACATCCTTCCAAATAACTTACATGACTGCCTTCTTCCGCAACAATCAGGGTTCTTTCAAATTGACCTGTTCCGGCAGAATTGATGCGGAAATAGGTGGACAACTCCATTGGGCAGTGTACACCTTTGGGAATATAACAAAATGACCCGTCTGTAAAGACAGCCGAATTAAGGGCCGCAAAGAAATTATCGGAAGATGGCACAACCGATCCCATATACTTTCTGATGAGTTCAGGATGTTCTTGAACCGCTTCGCCGAACGAACAGAAGATAATACCTAGCTCTGAAAGCTGTTCCTTAAAAGTGGTAACTACAGATACGCTGTCAATGACTATATCCATGGCAACTCCTGTTAATCTTTTTTGTTCTCCTATTGAAATACCTAGTTTCTCGTACGTTTTCAATAGTTCAGGATCTACTTCATCTAAGCTGTTGATTGTTTTTTTCTGTTTTGGAGCAGCATAATAAATGATGTCCTGATAATCTACTGGTGGATATTTTACATTTGGCCATTTGGGTTCTGTCAGGGTCTCCCAATGTCTAAATGCTTCTAAACGCCAGTCAAGTAGCCATTGCGGTTCCTCCTTTTTAAAAGATATTAAGCGAATGGTATCTTCATTTAAACCTTTTGGGATAAGGTCAGTATCAATATTACTGGTAAATCCATATTTGTAATCACTCTTAGTATAATCTTCCAGCGTTTCTGTGGATGCTTCTTTGCTCATGATTTTTAGATTTTTTTCGCACTAAATTCAAACTTTCTTTCGGCAAAGGTAAGTGAAATTATTCGTAACATACTAAAAAGTATGTATTAAAATATACAAAAAAGTATTAATTGAATCATACAAAAAAGTATAACGAAGACGAATAACTAAAAGTCTGATTTTTTTTTAGGTAACATACACTTAAAGACCATAGCCGTTATGAAGAAATCCATTATTACCGTATAAGGCGTAGAACTAGTGTACAAAGTTCTGCCAATCACTTTTCGATCGGAAGAGGATATCAATAAGTGGTGAATGATTCCACAATAAAAACGAAAGGCTAATCGAGTAGAGTGAGGTAGCCTATGCTAACTGTCCTAAACCTCCAATGTCGTTAAACCAAGGCATACATCTTTGATATTCAGCTGATTAATGTGTATATTCCAATCGTAAATATACCGAAAAAGAGGAAATAGCATCAAAGAACATCTCGAACTAATCAAAAGTTTGAAAAAAAAATTGACTTCTAGAGAATTTGTTTCACGACACAGGGTCAAACCAACAGACTTTACAAGGGAACGAAGCTTGCCCTTCCAGAAAGTGTTTTTCCTACTTATTAACTTTTTAACAAAATCCCTTCAATCAGAATTGGACAACTTGTTCAAGGTTATATTAAACAAGGAGCTCACTGTATATGAAGTAACCAAAGGGGCATTCAGTTTGTCCCGCAAGAAGCTTGACTATGAAGCTTTCGTAGAACTTGATAAAGACCAACTTGATTACTTTTATCAAAATGTGTCCTATAAAACCTGGCGTGGGTTAAGGCTACTAGGTATAGACGGCTCTACTGCAAAATTGCCACTTAGTGAGGAAATAGTAGAAAAATATGGTATACACGACACCTCTGAGACAGAGATTCCAATCATTTATAGCCGATTATCGCAAGCCTATGATTTACTCAATAATCTGACTGTAGATGCTCAATTATCAACCTATGATGACCATGAGCATAATTTGGCATTGCAACATGCTGCCGTATTTCAAGCAGGTGATTTGACATTGTATGATAGGAATTATGCTTCTTTTTGGTTGTTTGCCCTGCTAATAAACAAGAAGGTAGAATCTTGCGCAAGATTAAAGACGGGTACTTGGAAAGTCGCAAAACAATTAATCGATAGTGGAGATAAAGAAATCATAACACAAATTTATCCCAGTAAAGCCAGTGCTAAAAAGTGTAAAGGATTAAGGATATCAACAGCTCCGATTACACTTCGTTTTATTTGTATAGAACTCAGTACCGATGAAAAGGAAGTGCTTGTTACAAGTCTTGTAGATGCAGGTGATTATCCTTACGATGTTTTTTCTGACTTGTACCAGCTTAGGTGCCAGGTAGAAGGGTCCTATAAGACAATGAAATCAAGGCTGAAAATCGAAAATTTTAGTGGAAAAAGCTGTTTAGCCATTGCTCAGGATTTTCATGCAAAAATATTTTCTTGTAATCTTACAGCCATCCTTGTCTCCGGCACAGATGAAGTGGTGAAACAGGTATCTAAAAATCGGAGAAGAAAATACAAGCCCAACTTCACACAGGTACTAAACCGAATGAAAAACAGTATCGTTTTATTGTTTTGTAGGGAAATTGAAATAGTAGAGGGTTATATAGATGAACTCACGAGTCTATTTGCTGCAAATTTGGAACCCGTCCGTCCCGATAGGCATTATGAAAGAAACTTTAGGAGAAGTAAACGGATATACCCAATGCCTTATAAGAACTCTTTTTAAACAAACTAAAAATCCAGCAATCCATATAGAATACTCTGGATCAATCATCAGATTGGTATAGCATACTTGTGCCTAGCCATTTGCTCACATACCTGATTAATCAATACAAGCTCAGAATTGTTGTGGTAAGTAACTTGATATATCCATTTTTTTACTGTTTAGGTGGCAATGTGAAGAAAGAATTAATACTGCGTTTCCTCAGCTAAACGACATTGCCCTAAACCTCACACAGAACCGTACGTGATAGTCTCCCATCATACGGCTCTTCAGTAAATGTTCTAGCGGCTCGTTCCTCCAGGTGTAGAAAACCACACTTGTTGACAATTTACTAAAACTAATTAAGCTGCTAGCCCCTTCGCTCCACTTTCATTACAATAGCTTCTTCACTACTATGAGCTAGGACTTCGGCGTGAGCTCTGTCGAACGTTGACTTCAAATAAATCATTGGTAATCTAGCTCAAAGGTGTTTTCCCTTCTTGCGTATTTTCCTTATCAGATTTATTTGATCTTCCCTGTTCCATAATTAAGCCAAAATAGAAATCATGCCTCCTATGTACCGCCTGCCGCATAACCAGTAAAAAGGTAACCGTTATACTTTGTCCTGCGAACACAACCTTATCGCAGTTTTGACAGAATGTTCGTTTTCTCGACACTTCAAAAGAGGTTCACTTTCATTCATCTTTTCTATTCTCATCTGACTCGTCTTACCAAGCCTTTTCCTTATTCGCTCAATACCAGAAAATCACTCCTCCAGCACCATTA
>JBLHWH010000375.1:0-3136 GCA_047628935.1 Halioglobus sp.
CCAGTTACGTCATCTTGAGGAGTGTTTTCATCAACGTCCGCTTTTTCATTATAGAAAAATTGCCCCCAATTTCTATACATAGGTCCATAAAGGTCATTGGATTTTATGTAGAAATTACAATCTCTGCCATTGAGTCCTTCGACATAGTTTTTCTTAGGATTAAATTTACCCGGCTTCGAACTTATAAACCCTATATAGTCATCCTTTTTATGACTCGTATGTGGTATAGAATTCATATGCTCCATTGCTTCCTGAGACAAAAACTCATTGTCCCCATATATTTCTACAGTGATTGTTTTATCTGATTCAAAATTAACAGGAATAGCTATATATGGGGGGTCTAATTTACCATCGCCATTATGCTTTAATGTTATCCCTTGATGACCTATTGCTTTTCCATTTTGTTTGATCACTGCTGTAAGTTCTCCCTGACACCAATCAGCATCTTTGCCATCTCCACCCTCTACATCTGGACAAAGTAGGTCTTTCACAACTTCTTTATTAAAAGTAAAGTACAAGGTATTAACATATTTTTCTGGATTTAACTTTACATTATTATATGCAATATCTGCAGGTTTTGTGTAATCAAATTCTTCAGCATATGTGGCATAGATATCTTTATTGACAATAGGATAGAATGAATTCTTAATTTCGAAATCTTCTGTATATTCCTCCACTTCTAAATCTATAGTTTCGGTGTAAGCATATTTTAACAGCGGATTCCAATCGATACTTTCCCAATCAATATTTGATTTTGTAACTATTTTAAAATCATATGATGTGTGTTTTGCACCTACGTAAGTTGGATTATCTTCATCTACCTCAATGGCTTGAAGTTCAGCATAAGAAGATGTAGCACCTGTGCCAGAATCATATTCGGCAATGTCTGTGATTTCAACAACACCGTTATTGGTTGATGTGTTCTGACCTGATACAGACTCTGATGCACCTCTAGGGATAAAAACGGATAATAAAGGGCTAATCTGTTCATCAGGTACTAATATGTTTATTTCACTTCCATTAGCTTCAATTTTACTTTTTACCACTTTCTGACTAGTTACGATCTTATTGATAATAAAAGTCACATCATCTGATAATCCACCCACATCTAATGTTGGCCAAGTAATAGTAACTGCAGATCCTGCATTAGACCCAGAATATGCCGGAATAATTCGAGGAGAAGTTCCTGAAGTATTAAAGTCTTTAGAATATCTATTCTTATAATAAGGTAATCCATCACTATCCACGATTTCATCAGCATCTATGGCAAATCCTATCACATCAGTATATACAACTTCAGGATCCCAATTAGCTTCTTCAAATGGTTCTGTGGCATGCATTCTAAAATAAATATTTTGCCCTTTTTGCACTCTTAAGTTTTGGGTTAAAGGAGGTGGGTCTTCTCCATCACCACCAATGTCATTGCCTGAGCCTTCATTGCAAGGCCCAATGTATGCCAATAATTCTCCACCATCCTCTACTGTAAATTCTTCTCCTACAAGTCGTCCAAGTCTTATTTCATTTCCTGCATGGTAGATTGCCTCATTTCCGCTTTCTATTAGATTTATAGCAGTGAGCTTTAACTCTGCTTCCTTTTCTGATATTATTTCTCCAGTTTCAGGGTCAGAGATTACAGGGTCAGATATAAGAATTTCGTTTTGACAAGGTTCGCAATCTACCTGATCTTCAGGAAATGGACAAGGATCCAAGCAATCATTTATACCATCACGATCAGAATCTATTTGACAAGAATCTTGAACATTATATATATAACAGTCTAAGCAGCCTGGGTTCGTGATCAAACTAGATATGGATGGATCAATAGTTGATAAATCCCCGTGATATAATCTACAAGTACCTGTCTTATCAGTTTGGCTACAATATCGGCTATAAAAAGCATTGACATCAGTCTCAATAGACACAGTAGACACCTCTATTGGTAAAGTTCCTAAGTTATTTATCACGATATGACCATCTGCGGGAGCTCGCCATACTTTCACCACATCAAAGGCAGGAAATTTTGCCTCAACCTCGTCTACAATATCAGGAACCAAATCTTCTGGTTGTGCGACAAAACCTGTCAAGATCATATTTTCTGTCGGTTCACTAGATGTAGTAAATGTAGGGATCCCCTCTTCATTCAAATAGTTAAACAAGACTACACCATTATATGAGATGTCCATCAGTCCGTCTCCATTTCCATCAGTAAAAAAAACAGAATTTTCACTTACGGTTGTAGAAGTATTTTTTCCTAAGTGGACTCCAAATGGTCCTAAGGCTAGCGTACCTGTTATATTAGGATTATCATAGGTGAATGACTCAGAATATCCTATTTCTAGATCAGTTAGATCTAAATCTTCTTCTCCAGAGAGCAAGACTTTGGATGGTTCAAATGAATGTTGGATTACTTCTTCACCATCGCTATCTAAGAAATTGGTAACTATATGCTTTCGATATCGGAAGTGCCCGTCCATATGCCGAAGTACAAGATCTTGATATCCATCGCCATCAATATCAACTTTGGATACTAAGGTGTAGCTATTCTCATAGCTGCCTCCTATCGCAGCCTGCGCAGACCCAAGATTACCCTTTAGTTTTTCAGCAGGAATAAAAATACTTACTCCTACTCCAAGTGATCCACCAGCACCACTGCTAATAGATTTGGTAGTTCCCAATGGGGAGTATACTTGATCTATTTGTGGAAACAGACCACTGATGATGTCACCACTAGTGAAAAAATCACAGATCTCTGGATCTCTTGAATCTGATTTAATTCTGCTTTTTATATTTGGATTTTTATTTTTATTTGTAATTTTATCTTTATTGTTATTTATTGGATTGAGGCTTGTTTTCTTTTGACCATCAGATTTATTTGAATCATTTGACTGTTGGGCAATTAATCGTTTGATTTTATTTGTTTGATGCTTATTGTAATAAGGTCTTAGGGGTATGATAGAATATTTATCATTACTTGATGTCACTACTTGAACAGAACTGTTCTCCGCTACAAAGCTTGTAGTCATTCCACCTTTAGCATCATTAATCGATTTTGTGATTTTTTCTCCTTGTAGGTTTATGTAAGTATATTCTAATTGTTTTATTTCAGCGAAAGATATTTTGTGGATGGAGTAGTTGG
>JBLHWH010000376.1:0-3082 GCA_047628935.1 Halioglobus sp.
AATTATCAATGTGTTGGATAATATCAAACATAAGGCAATATTGCATTTGCTTTACAGTGCAGGTATAAGAAGAGATGAGGTTACTAAACTACGAATAGAAGACATAAGGAGTCATGAGATGATGATATTTGTAAAAGGAGGAAAAGGAAAAAAGGATAGAACTACAATGCTGTCTGAGGAGACGCTTAGTTTACTTAGAGAATATGTGGTAGAGTGCAAGCCTTCTTATTGGTTGTTTGAGGGGCAGACAGGTAGTCGCTATAGTGCATCGAGTGTCGCCAAGATTTTTCGTAAAGCGGCGAAAGCGGCTGAAGTAGCAGAGTGGGCTACTCCACATACTCTTCGACATTCGTTTGCAACACATCTACTGCAAGCAAATGTTAATCTGAGATTCATACAGAGTTGTTTGGGTCATGAAAGCCCAGAAACAACGCAAATATATACACATATAGTAAGTATAAATAATAATGTGGTACGTAGTCCTCTGGACAGAATCATAGATAAAATGAAAAATGATGAAGCTTCTGGAGAAAAAGAGGAAACGATATAACCGATATATGTGGAAGTTCTATATCTTGGACTTCCACATATACACAAGTTATCTATAAGCACAAAATTAAAAATGACCAATCTTAACAAAATATATCATAAAGGAAGATTCCGAAGTGGTGAATGGGCTAAGCATCTAAGGCCATTTTTAAAGAGGTTAGGAAATAAGAAATTTAGGAAGACAGCGGTTAACTTGGAAGAGTATGATTTAGTGATGTTCAGAAAGGCTAAAAAGAAACTGAAGAAAAGGATACGAGTGAAAATTACGATAAGCCTATTTGGCGATAAGAAATATTCATATTACAAGAATTACAGAACAATGAAGGATTTGAATAATGCTGTGAAAAGGCCAAATGTGATTAGATACTCAATTGGTGAAGAAGCAACTGTAGAAGGTGTAAATCCTAAATTGGGAAATGATAAAAGCTAATATTATCAAACTCAATAAAAATATCACCACAAATAAGCCAACTTTATCAAGTGTAATATTGATAGTGGTATTCTTTTGGATAAGACCTTTTAGATTTACAGATATTGAAGGAACATATGAACAAATTAGGTTTTTCAACCACATTTACAATTGGAGAATATTCATTCCTATTTACCATACATTATTCATTTTCTCAATTATAGAACTATATAGAATTAGAAAATTGATTAAACAAAATTGGCTATCAATACTGTTGATTTCCCCAATTATAATATTTGAACTATCTTTTATTATCAAAATGATATATCAGTGGATTACAATATGGTCGCAATAAATATTTAAATTGTGGTAACGAAGCCTATAGATAACACAGGATGATCAGAGAATGGCTCGTACCTCACCACTCTCGATATCCATAATACGTTATACTCCACAAACAAAAGAATGAAAACAGTAATTTCAGTATTATTAATTATGATCAGCCTTCTTGAAGTAAATGCTCAAGTGGTTGACAGTCTAAATCAACAGGTAAGTCCTAATGGTGGAGTAAATCAACTTGCAATAAAATACTATGGAATTGACTTTACAAAAGAACAACGAAAGATAATAGAGAATATAGAAATTGAATTTATCTACTCAATAGATAAACTTGGTCATCCAACACTTTCGGAAGTTAATGGCGTTTCAAATTCTGAAATTATAGATAGCCTGAAAAGTAAAACTTTAGAAATTGGGCAATTCAATCCACAAATAACAAATGGTGTGCCTGAAGCATCTATATATTTTATGAAGCTAACTTTTCCAACATATAAGTTTACTCAGCAAACATTTGGTCTTCTTCAGGGAAGTGCCTACAATGAGGCAAAACTTGATGACTTTGAATATATCAAAGAATCAGGACAAAGGTTTGATATGACAATTGGCGGCATGGTAAATCAATTCATTGGAAATCCATCAAAACACTTATCGTTGGGAGGAGGAATGAAAATTGATATGGGATATGCAGGAAGTAATAATCTAATATATGGTCTAAATATGAGCTTCTACGCAAACAAACTCAAAGCAAAATACCCAATTAATTCATCAAGAGAACAATTTAATGCACCTCCTACCTTATTGGTTGGACTCATTTTCGGTAAGTGGTTTGATAAGTTTAATGTACAAGGAGAATTAAATATTGGAATTCAAAATATAACAGAAAAAATAGGGGAAAATGATCCAGACTGGATTCAACTAAAAGGGTGGAGTCCTGGTTTAGTTTTGAATTATCCTATCAAATTGGGAAAGTCCAATCCAATTTACTATTATGGAGCACCAACGCTTTTGGAAAATAATTTGAATATTCATGTTGGTTTAAGATATCTAAAACTATCATTAAAAGAAGCAACAGGAATGATGTTAGAATTTGGATTAAGTTACCGAATGGCACTTAAAGGAGTAAAAGAATATAAACTAAATAAGGAATTCTTAAACAAGTAAAATGCGGAGTATAACTTTGCATGATCAGATCAGCTTCCCTTTTACCTTTGAAATCTGAATAGAACTGGGTTCTTATCTTGTGGTATATACTAGAGATAAATGACCTAGGAAAACGAGTTGAATCTTCCCTAAGGAGATGAAAATCATCCTGGACCAAAGGTAGCACCGTTTTCCATTATTAGTTTCTTATAGAGTCAGGACAGTACTTAATGCCGCATGACGAGCAAGTGTAAGACGAAAGGAAAGACGAGGTAAGAAATGTCATATTTTTAACAGATTAAACAGTAACATTATGATTTTGGCAAAACAAAGTGTAGGAATAGACATGGCCAAGTTAACATTCACCGCATGTGTTTGTAAGCGATCTTTGGATTGCGATCAAGGATTGATCTTAAGTAAGGTGAGGACATTTGCAAACAACAAAACTGGGTTTAACCAGTTTCTGAAATGGGTGAGCAAGAACATTGACAAAGAAATACCTGTAAGCTTTGCTATGGAAGCGACTGGTATTTATTATGAACAGCTAGCCTATCATTTGCATAGTTTAGGCAAGCGGGTTTCGGTTATACTTCCCAATAAAGTAGCTCACTTCACAAAAAGTTTAAATATAAAAACTAAGACTGA
>JBLHWH010000377.1:0-3073 GCA_047628935.1 Halioglobus sp.
CTTTACACCTCCAATTAAAAATATACAACTTTACAAATAAACAGCTTTAGGCCTTTACAAAAAAAAAGCATGATAAAAACAGAAAGATTACGATTGACACCAATGGCATTAAAAGATGCTCCATTTGTTTTAGAACTACTGAATACTAAGGAATGGATTGAGAATATAGGCCAGAGAAATATACACTCGATATCTGATGCAGAATCGTATATTCATGATAAAATGATTCTCCATTATAAGAAAAATGGATATGGCAACTATCTTATGACTCGTATGGAGGATGGGGCTAAAGTAGGTTGTGTTTCTCTTTATAATCGAGAAGATGTAGAAGGAGTAGATATAGGTTTCGCTATGTTGCCTCAGTATTCTAGGAAAGGCTATGCATACGAAGGTTCTATGGTTATTATGAATCTTGCTAAAAGTGAATTTGGACTTACTTCGGTATGTGCATTTACGTCGATGAGTAATTTTGGATCTCAGAAATTGATAGAACGCCTTGGGTTAAGATTTGAGAAGACGATATTGTTTGGAGAGGAGAAAGAAGAGTTGTTGTATTATAAGTTAGACTTTTAGACTATTCGACTATTCGACTTTTCGCCTTTTAGACTGTTCGACTGTTCGACGTTCGATATTCTACTTTTTGATATTTTATATTTGGATGGAATTGCAATTTATATCAAAGAAAGTACAAGAGAATGCTATCACATTTTCAGGTGTGAACTTAGTGTTTCTGGCTAGCAAAATCAAAATTTGTACTTGAGTAATTTGGTTTTATAAGGTTAGTAACTTTAGACCTGAACTGAAGCACAAAGCGCCCTTAGTATTGATTATTAATTAATAGATGGAGTGGGAATTTATAAAGTGGGTTTGGCCAATTAAAATGATTAAGAAATCCTTTTTCTCGCTAACTAGAGAAGAGGAACATCTATTTATCTTGTTTTTAAATTGAAATATTTGCAGAATAGAGTTGTAGATTTGTATTAATCTAGTAGCTAATAAATTTTTCCAAATTTATCATTTTTTTCAAATCCTTATAATCTCTCTTACTTCCCCCTTGCCAATGCCACCGAATCTTCTATCTTTGCATTCCGGTTTTACAATGAATAGAAATCAAGAAATACCATGTTTGATAATTTAAGTGAAAAGTTAGAAGGAGCCTTTAAGAATCTAAAAGGTGACGGTAAGTTAACAGAGATCAATATAGCCCAGTCTATCAAGGAGATACGTCGTGCATTAGTAGGCGCGGATGTAAATTATAAGATCGCCAAAGAATTCACAGATAAAATAAAGGATAAGGCATTAGGATCTGATAATGTAATAAATGCCGTCAAACCTGGCGAACTCATGGTGAAAATCGTGATGGATGAAATGGTTGAACTCATGGGAGGTCAAGCTGTTGGAATCAACATCAAGGGCAATCCAGGAATTATCTTGATCGCCGGTCTGCAGGGATCAGGTAAAACGACCTTCACAGGTAAAATTGCCAAATATCTTAAAGAAAAGAAGAGTAAAAACCCACTTGTCGTAGCATGCGATGTATATCGTCCGGCTGCCATCAATCAGTTGACAGTTGTTGCTGAGCAGATTGGTGTAGCTATATATAAAGAACTTGAAAATAAAAGTCCTGTCTCTATTGCTCAAAATGCAATCGCATTTGCTAAGGCTAATAGCCACGATGTAGTAATCGTGGATACTGCCGGTCGTCTTGCTGTAGATGATGAGATGATGGATGAGATCGAAGCGATTAATAATGCTATCAACCCTACAGAAACACTATTCGTAGTGGATGCTATGACAGGGCAGGATGCTGTAAATACTGCAAAGGCTTTCAACGAACGTATCGATTATGATGGGGTAGTATTGACCAAGTTAGATGGTGATACTAGAGGTGGAGCTGCATTGACAGTAAAGTATACTGTAGGTAAGCCGATCAAATTTATCTCTGATGGAGAACATATGGATAAGATCGACATCTTCCATCCAGAGCGTATGGCTCAGAGGATCTTGGGGATGGGAGATATCGTATCTTTCGTAGAGAAAGCGCAAGAGCAGTTTGACGAAAAAGAAGCAAAGAGATTAGAGAAGAAGATCAGAAAGAACAAGTTTGACTTCAATGATTTCTTAGGTCAACTGAACCAGATTAGAAAAATGGGTGATATCAAATCACTTATGAATATGATTCCTGGAATGAGTAAAATGACTAAAAATCTGGATATAGATGATAGTGCATTTGGTAAAGTAGAAGCAATCATCTTCTCTATGACAGCAGACGAAAGAGCAAAGCCTGAAATTCTTAACATGAGTAGAAAAAGAAGAATAGCTAAAGGTGCTGGTAAGAATATCCATGAAATCAATATGTTTATCAAGCAATTCGATCAGATGCGTAAGATGATGCACCAAATGAGTAAAGGTAAAGGTATGGGCAGCATGATGGGCGGAGGCCAAGGAAGAAGATAGAATTTGCTTACGCACAGATGATATAAAAAAATCCCACTTTTGGCAACTGCTTAAAGTGGGATTATTTTATGTAGCGTATTAGGCTGTATAAATTTTATTGAGGGTATCATAAAGATGTGCTTTGACCTATGAGTCATAGTCCTTGTGTTGAAAATACTCTAGTGAGATCTGAGATTTTTTCCCAGTCTTCATATCAAATAGGATTCCCAAATATAGCATGTCATAATTTGAACTAAAAAGATAAGGAATATTTGAAAAGACAATATATGGAATTAGAATTGATTGTAACCAAAGTCGTTTTTCCTAGCTGAATGTTTAGCTGTAATAATTCCAGTGTAGAGAACATATTTAGTTTTATACTTTTCTGATAGATCACTCAGCCTTTGTAAATTAAAAGCTGGAACATAATCATCGTTTGAAAACGCCAGTGTCTATCGTATGAAATATTCATTGTCAACTATATCATTAAAAGTTTCAACGTCATTAGCGTTTAGACTTGTCAGATAAAGTTACTCTATTTGTCGTTTTGAATATTTCTCTACCTTTTGGTAACTACTCAGGTAGCAAAAAAGGCTAAGTTTGAATTATTTGGATCATGTAAGAATGCATGTTTAGA
>JBLHWH010000378.1:0-3056 GCA_047628935.1 Halioglobus sp.
CTTTATACATTGTAAATTTAACATATTTAAGCTTAATCGTTAGCTAGGGAAATTAATTTGCCTTTAAAAAACTTGTATTTTTTCTACTAGTTTTTGGCTGGTCTAATATGGGGGATTGAGGATAACGATTCTGTGATATGGAGCGGCCGCAGCGATAGCAAGTCTGATCTCATATCACTTGTTATCAAGAGTGCTTTTTACTTAAATTTTCATAAATGATATGTTTATTATTTTCTTGGATGTTGTGATACTCAAATAATGTAATCCCGTATTTAATTTTGAAACATCGAAAGAGCTTCCAGTGTATTTGCTCTCTATTAGAACTTGACCATGATCATTATAAATTTTTATATCGCTACCTAAAATTTCTGCAGACGACATGACATCTAATGTATTATATGTTGGATTTGGATATAACTTTATAGAATTGGAGATTGTCTCAGGTACAACATTCTCACTAAGAGCATTACAAAAAAGGCTATCAGTAGTATTTCTATAGTGAGGATAATCTGGGATACAATTGTTCCAATTTTTATTATCCGCTTCTAATTCAAAATCATGTTGTCGAAAATCACAATCAATACCTTTCTCATTTGTATTGTTGATTGTAGATAGATATATAGATGAACTATAACCAGCCACATATATTTTATTATCGGGACCTAATCGCATTCTTCCGAATGAGAATGGATATATCCAATCGTACATACCATCCCAAACACCCACTACAATTTCCGATTCTTCAATAACCTCATTACATAAGTCATATTGTTTCATGAAGTGATATGAAGAGATATAAAGAAATCTACTATTGGGTGAAAAAGCAACGCCACAAGGAAAATCAGTATCTTCTTCTAAATCCCCAAGGATATCAATTCTATTGGAAAGCAATCCAGTCTGAGTATTAAAATCCCATACATAACTCATTTTATCTTGACCATCAATAAGCGCAAATTTATTGCCATTAGGAGAAAAGACAGTTTGAAATAAATGTCTTTCAAGTTGAATATTCAGCTCTTCACTTTCTACGATCGTAGAACCGTCAGATTTAAGCAATATTTTGTAATAATTGGGCGAGTACATCTCGAACGCTAAAATCCACCAATCTTCACCATTCGCATGCCTATGAGCTTGCATAGTATAGTTTTGCAGAGTATCCTGAACTATAGGCAAGTTCTCTATTTTCAATTCTAGGTTTCGTTCTTTATCAACATTTATTTGACTCATTAGAAGTTTCGTAGGAATGACACTATTATTATCTCCTACCAAATCTTGTGGAAGATGAAATATATAATATATACTATCGTGTGCTGATGAAGGAATTGAAATCATTTGTTGCGGACCTGCATAAGTATCATATCCCCATCCTAAAATATTTTCGTCAGAGTTGAAATCTATAGAATTATTAACTTCATTATTATTGTAGTCATAGAGCGAATTTCCGTTGGAGTAAAATAAAAGATCACCATTTTTGTCACTCATAGAAAGACTTTGTCCAGTAAAGTACGATGGACTGTTAAACATGGTAGACTGAGGGTCTTCGTTGGAGAAGTCTATACCAGCTACAGTCTTTGCATAGCCATAATGATAACCTAGAAGCCAAGTATTATCATATCTATCATCTCCCTCTAAATTACACCCAGTCTCTACAACTATTAGCTTAGATAGAGTATCAGAATATCCTACTATATTCTTACAAACTAGGGTTGCTAAGAATTCTCCTTCGTTTGAATATTTGACTTTCGGCTCCCTATCGTTACTCTGCGTTGTCACAGCTCCTTCGAATACCCAGAAGTACTCCATGAATACATCATTTTCCTTAGCTGTGAAATATACATATTCATCTTCACAAATGGTATCTCTATTTACTTCCAAAGAAACAGCGGGTTTTTCATATTTCATCATTGCTAAATCATTAAGTCGAACTTTGTAATCCGTACCTGAAAATAATTTACCTGTAATTATATATTCATCGTCATCCAATTCTGCATAGTCCATTATTGACAAATAGTCGGTACCTCGGAGCACAAAACTACTATCGTTGTATATATAGGTACCGTCGTACACGGAGCCAAGATAAAGTTCATCTTCTAGTTCAAAAAAACTGTGAAAATTTTTATCGATATCTTGTAAATATTCAAACTTATTGTTTCTGTATTCATATATCTCATCTTGGTTGCCCTCAAGTAAAAATAGTTTATCTTGAATTGTAAACAGATTACCTTTTAAATAACTCGGATCCAGTGGTATTAAACCTCCTACAGAATCAATATAGGATATCCCAAATAACCCAGGAGCATTAGTACTTACTACCAGTTTGTCTTGCCATTTAGCCAAGCCATTAATTCCTAAATATTCTCCGCCCAATGGATGGTTGTACTCTACATGAACGCTATGCCAATGTCCATCTTGATAATAAACAATATCTGAAGTCGGTAATGTGTCCACCTGCATATTATTACCATAAAAATATAGTCTATCATCGAAAATAGTCGAACCCCCAAGCCTTTCCATAAAGAATTCCCACTGTGTTCCTGACCATTTAAATAATATTGAGCTGTTTTGCATTCTCAAGTAGAGAGATTCATCAAAAGTAAAAAGTTTATTAACTCTTCTTTGATGTAAGAATGTACCATCCAAGCCTATTGTCCCATCTCTAAATGATTGACCATCCCATATTGCTATGGTTTTGATTGGCAAAGAGTTTACTGAATCAAATACTCCCGCAATGAAATACAAAGAATCATGTTTTTCCACATGAGAGGTTATCCTAAAATTTCCTTCATCATCTTCAACTCCACTAGCATAGGGGATAATAGTTTGTGATTGTGCTTGAAAAACTGATAATAATAATATCAGAGATGGGAGGAATTGTATTATTGGTTTTTTTTTCATAATATTTATTTCAACAAAAAGTCATAACATTTCATTCTTGATAACTATCTTTTAAACGCATACATCTATACCAATATGCGTAGTTTTTCCCCATTCCAAAATTACAGCAAAAAACTTCTCACACATCATAAAATGCTTACATTCAATTCCTTACAAAAAGA
>JBLHWH010000379.1:0-3026 GCA_047628935.1 Halioglobus sp.
TGTGGTATCGACTGGAACCTGACATTTTTAAACAAAAACCATCTGATTTCAAAACCCTTTTCTTAATTTCGTCTAAATCTAATCTTTTATCATAGCTGCGCTTTGCAACGTGGTGAAACTTGACACTATATCATTTAAACTAAAGCACAATGAAGATCATAATAAAGTATATTACTATTATCATATTTCTATTTTTCATAAATGAGGCCAATGGGCAACAAGATGAAATTAATTGGGGTCCCGAACTTGAGGGAAAAGGTCTAGTAGAATTGATTGGTGAACAAGGAGACTATATATATGCTACACAAGTCGGTACAGGATTATTAAACCTCAAAATTAATTTTCTAACCATTGACAAAACTACGCTCCAAATCATTAAGAAGAATATGGTTAAGTTTTCTGCTTTAACAACCATTCCTATAGATTTTTCGATTGTTGATGATAAATTTCAATTATTATTGGTTCAAAAAGGAAAAAACTTTCGCAAGATCATCTATGACTTAGATATGAATGAAATATCAAATGAGCTAATTAGAAAATTTGATAAAACAGCTATGTCCGCAGAAAGTACTCAGGGAACAACGTTAATATTTCCTACGAATATCATTTCCTCATTCAGATCAGCTGACAACTCTAAGGTAACTGTTATGGTATATAAATTTGGAAAGAAAAGGGGAGGAATTGAGTTTTTTACTTTTGATCTCAAGGATAATTTAAATCAAATCTATACTACCGAATTAACAGGATCCTCATCAGGATCAAAAGAAATGATAGAAGATGTAGAGCTTAGACCTGACGGGTCGATAAACTTGCTAATTAAAAGATATATCGATGGTGAAAAAGAACGCAAAAGCAAAAAACCTAATTACAATTACACAATATATAAATTAGAATTAGAGAACCAAAAAATAGAAATACCGCTACCAAACCAATCTACATTTTGGAAAAATGCAAAACTAAAAACCACTGATGACGGATCAATGATTGTGGCTGCAATGACTCAGTTCAAGCCAAAAGATAGACCAAATGGATACCAAATCTTAAAATATAGCTTAAATAATGACATGTTATTCAACAAATCACATGACTTGAACGCAAGAAATAAAAATGGCAAAATTGAAAAGACTTTATATTTAAGAAATATAATTACCCATAACAACAAAGATTTTGTACTCCTATCTGAAGAAGCCTCGGGAGTAACTTATTTTAGTGCACCTAACATAGCTCCTGATGACAAATTCTATTCTAACAATATTACTTTAGATGCTTTTAATGATGAAGGAGCCCCGAAATGGTCAGAATGTATTTATAGAAATGTGCAGGAGCAAAGTAGGAGGAAATTACTAACAAGCTCTATCGTATGTCAGTTTGTAGATAAAATATCAATATTCTTTAATACCACTGAAAAGAATTTAAAAGAGTACAATAGCAATAATCCAAAATCAGAAAAACTACCAAATAAAAAGAGCGCAACGTTAATGGCAAATATCTCATTAAATGGTGACCTGACATTTAAAAAATTATCATCAGAAAACAAGATGCATATAGTGTCTATAGGATCTATATCTTCAAAAGATAAAATTTACTTTTTAGGTGCGAAAAATAATAAAATGAAAAAAATGTATCTAGGTTCGTTTACAAAATGAATTAAAAAGGCAAAGAAATGAGAAACTATTTTAAACTCTATTTTTGCAATTAGCAAATGTTTAGTCTAATTCAACTCTCGCATTCTGATTTTCAATTTGTTGAATGTATTCTTCTAATTTAAATTCCGATACATGAAAAATTTCTTTTCTTTGTTTGGCTTGCTTTTGTCTCGTAATACTTCTTGTAAAACGTCTAATACTTTCCTCAGAATTTAAGATCAGTCCAGGAACTGGTACACTTTTACTATCATCGTCTCTAGCTACCATTGTGAAATAAGAAGAATTGCAATGTTTAATAATACCAGTTTTTATATTTTCAGATTCTACTCTGAGGCCTACCACCATAGATGTCCGTCCTGTATAATTGATGGAAGCTTTTAATGTCAATAGCTCCCCTACCTCGATTGGATTCAAAAAATCCACTTTATTAACGGAGGCCGTAACGCAATAATAGCCGGAATGCTTAGATGCACATGCAAATGCAACTTGATCCATAAGGCTAAGTACATACCCCCCATGAATAAACCCACTAAAATTAGAATGGGAAGGCAGCATGAGTTGGGTCATGGATAATTGAGATGCTTCGATGTTTTTATATTCCATTGTTTATGTAACAATTGTTCGATTATTTAAGTTTTAGAGTCTAATGAGTTTATAAAGGTTCATACATACAATGTGAAATATAAAGTATGATCATCGAAGCTATCTAATTTACTTCAGCCAGTTTTTCAATTTCTAATAATTAGTAGCTCTGATTCTAGCTCGGTCTTAGCATTTTCCTCCTCACTTGTTAATGATCCATTTAATAAATTATTGTTTTCGTATAAATCATTTACTAGGTTATACAATTGCTCATCTCCATTTGAATTAACAATAAACTTAAATTCTCCATTACTAATAGTCCAGGCATCAGTCATTCCATCATCCATTTCAGAATATTGGTAATCTCTAATTGAATTACTACTAGAAAATAATGATTTGAAACTTTTGCTATCATGAATTGAAGTTGCCGAAACTCCTGCGATTTCAGAAAGGGTTGAAAACAAATCTGAACTAGTTATTAAACTATTGTCGCTACCTGTGCGTGAAACATCTTTTCCTGAAATGAACATTGGCGCATTTATACCTCCTTGATATAAAGTACTTTTTACGGTAGAACTAGAATAAGGACTTTGAGCCACTTGACTAGGTGTACCATTATCTCCAATGAAGATAATTATAGTGTTTTCTCTTTCATCAACAGGAATATTATCTAATAATCTGCCAATCTGATAATCCATTGCTTCTATAGCTGCCATATAGTAAGGAATTGGATCTAACCCATCAACATAGCTCGGCAAATCAACTTGACTGTGCATATTACCTGGAGGAGCATGAAAT